>CBDUOS010000024.1:0-29042 GCA_965368905.1 uncultured Bdellovibrionales bacterium
GAGACGGAGAACGTTTTCGGAAAAAACATAACATCGCGGTAGATACCCCGCTGCTCTGCCTACTGCCCGGAAGCCGTACTGGAGAAGTCAGGCGTTTATTACCCATTTATCGTCAGGCCATAGCTCTTTTGGTGCCGGAAGTCGTCGACCTATGCATCGTTTTACCGACCGTAGAACGCCTCGTTGACGAGCTAAAACGGGAGACAGCCGACTGGCCCATAAGGGTTGCGGTGATTTCCGGCAGTGAGGAGAAATTTGATTCATTTGCGGCAGCGGACGTGGCCTTGGCGGCCTCAGGCACCGTTTCTTTGGAATTGGCCATGGCCGGCACGCCAACTTTGATCACCTACCGCATGAATAGCCTTACCTATTGGATCGTCGAGCGTATGGTGAAGGTCAAACATGTGAGTTTAGTCAATATCCTACTGAATAGAGAGGTCGTTCCAGAGCTATTGCAGGGCGATTGTGATGTTAAGGCCGTTTCTTTGAGGCTTCGCGCTTTATTCGAGGATGAGGTGTCTAGAAAGCGCCAACTTGAAGGTTATCGGGAGGCCTTAATGATGTTAGGCTACGGCCAGGATGATCGCCCGAGCAAAAGGGCGGCGCGGGCCGTTTTATCGGTAATTGATGCCAATCGCGGGAGTGCTTGATGGCTGAACAACCCAGAAAAATGAGAATGCTGCATACCATGCTTCGAGTGCGAAATCTGGATAAGTCCTTGGATTTCTATACCCGCCTTCTAGATATGAAGCTGGTACGCCGCAAGGATTTCGAAACAGGTCGCTTTACTCTGGCATTTGTGGGCTACGGCGAAGAAAGCGATACGACAGTGTTGGAACTAACCCACAATTGGGATCAAGAAGAACCTTATGAGCTTGGGACTGCTTTCGGCCACCTCGCCATCGGTGTCCCGAATATTTACGAAACCTGCGAAGCTCTTGAAAAGGAAGGGGTTTCAATCCCCAGACCCCCCGGACCGATGAAACATGGCAGCACCGTTATCGCCTTCATCGAAGATCCAGACGGTTACAAGATTGAGCTTATAGAACGGTAGATTTTAATGCCAACCCATAAAAAAAACGGCGCGGAAGATAACCGCGCCGTTTTTATTTTGCTGGTTTAGGGCAATTATTTGCGTTGGTGAAGCGGCACGTAGGCGCGCTCGACTTCACCGGTGTAGAGCTGGCGAGGACGGCCGATTTTCTGAGACGGGTCCTCAATCATTTCGTTCCACTGGGCAACCCAGCCCACGGTACGGGCCATGGCGAACAGAACGGTAAACATGGAAGTCGGGATTCCCATGGCACGGAAAATGATGCCTGAATAGAAATCGACGTTGGGGAAGAGCTTTTTGGAGACGAAGTATTCGTCCTCAAGAGCGATGCGCTCCAACTCCATCGCTAGTTCAAGTAACGGCTCGTCCTTAATGCCCAGTTCGTCAAGAACATCATGGCAGGTTTGCTGTAGAACTTTAGCGCGCGGATCGTAGTTCTTATAAACCCGGTGACCAAAGCCCATGATTTTGCGTTTTTCGGCAAGAGCCTTTTCAAGCCACGGCGTGATATTTTCTTCCGATCCAATTTCTTTTAAAGTGCGCATCACACGCTCATTCGCCCCACCATGCAAAGGTCCTTTGAGAGCACCAATTCCGCTGACAATAGCTGAGTGCATGTCACTTAAAGAAGAGGCCACAACACGGGTCGAGAAAGCCGAACAATTCAGTTCGTGGTCGGCGTGAAGAACCAAGCAAGTATCAAACACTTTAACCATTTCATCTGAAGGCTCTTCGCCACGAAGCATGTACAAAAAATTCCACGCCGTGCTTTTTTCCGGATTGGGAGTCACGACATCTTTGCCGTCGCGCAATCGTGTATAAGTCGCTACCATTGTACCCATCTTGGCTGTTAAGCGAATCGCTTTTCGCTGATTGGCCTCAAGGTCCGTCGCTTCTTTATCGGCATCGGCATCCCACAAGCCCATAGTGGAAATTGCGGTACGCAACCATGCCATTGGATGAACATTGGTCGGAAGCTTTTTAAGAGCATCCACCAAATCCGATTCAAGAGCGGCCTCTTTTCCAAGGGTAGCTTTAAATTCTGTCAGTTCTGATTGGGTTGGCAATCGATCGTTCCAAAGGAGGAACACAGTTTCCTCGAAAGATGAGTTCTCTGCCAATTGCTCAATTGTAAAACCACGGTAGCACAAGGTCGCATCCACTATGGACGAAATTCCTGTTGTGCAGGCGATCACACCTTCAAGACCACGATCAACAGCACCATCATAAACTTGCATGAATTCTCCTTTTATATCTTACTAGTAATACTAGCGAAGAGGCCCTCGAATCTAGTGAGGGAGCGTTAACTTTTAGCCACAGCCTAGGCTTTTAGGCCAGCTTCATGATCCGGTCTTTAACCTCGGTGACGATCACTGTCAGGTCTCTCGGCTGATCACTGCTGAATTTCAAGGCTTGATAGAAAATTTCATTCCGCAGCTCATGAACCGATTTTTTCACATTTCTCTTAATCACTGACAGAATTTCTTCCATACCCCAATAGTCGCCATCAGAATTTTGCAGGGCGAGAAAACCTGTAGAACAAAAAATCAATTTATCCTTTGGATTCAGGTCGACCAAACCTTGTTGCAGGCTTCCCAATTTGGCGGAAGGATTTAATGGCTCAGACATTCCCTTCAACAATTCGATCCGACCACTAGCCTCTTGGTAGTGAATAGCGAGGGGCTGTCCAACATTACAGTAGCTCATTTGAAACTTTCGGCGATCAAAGACACCGTAAAAAATGGCAGCCTCATCTTCAGGCCGAGACTGCTCACCCATCTCTTGGAAGATTTCCCCAAGCACGGCCTTTGGCTCGTTGTTCTTTGAGTCTTCAATTTGATAATTGAGCTTCATAAGGACAGACAAAAATAAAGCAGACATCCCATAGCCCGAAGCCGATGACAGAAACAGGCCAAACCGCATCTTATCGTAGTGCTCAAAAATATCGAAATAGTCCCCGCCTGACATCGGACTCGAGCTAAATTTGGTGCTGAATTCAAAACCTTGAATATTGGGGAACTCGGTGGGAACCAGAAACTTCTGCACCTGTAGCGCTTGCTGCAGTTGGTCATTTACTTGAACAATCAGCCTTTCAAGCTCCACATTGGCTTCGGAGAGTTCCTTTTTGTAGATCCTAAGGTCCTGATCTCTTTTCTGCAGTTCGGCCTCAAGTTCTTGAATTTTCTTCTGTAAGTCTTCTTCATTGCCCACCCTAAGATTGTCTGGCCAGGGAAGAATCCTGTCAATCAATGTCAAAGACCGAAGACTTTAGGATTGAAAAAATTTCAAAATCTGGTTTTATCTCCTCTATGCTTTCAGGGGGATTGGACCCTAGAGGTCCTAACAAATCGATCTCGATTCTTCGAGACCAGACCAAATTGGTCCTGGAGCTTTGCCATTTTACAGAAGACCTCAATCCCATCTGGGGAGCTCGCTCAACTATTAAAAAGCTCAAGACCCTTAGCACTCCCATTATCGAAACCTGCAAAGAACTGGACTGCCAGAACGAAAAGCTCAAAGCTTTAACCCACGCATTCTTTCATCGACTGGGTTTTCAGGCCTGTGGCAAGCAAGCTCCGTTGCAAGCTTGTTTCTTACCGCAAGTTTTAAGTTCACGCGAAGGCCCATTGCCACTATTGATGCTTTTGTTTTGCAGCCTTTCAGAGGAGGTGGGTATCCGTACCCAAATTGGCAGCTGCCGCAAACGCTATCTGCTGAAGGTGCAACTGGACGGCTGCACTCAAGTGATGGATTTCGCCAAAAATTGCCAAAGGCTTGAACCTCACGAAATTGTAGAACTGATCAATCGTGGTTTCGATTTTTCCACTGGCGCCTTGTCTTGTGACACATTGGTGGTGGAGTACTTGAATCGCCTCAAACACTTGGCGCGCCAAGAGAATCGTTTGCAGATTCTATCGCTCGTACACAGTTATTTAATGCGCTACCAACCTTTTAATTTGAAGCATGTTTCTGAAAGAGCTCGGGTGGCCTATGAAACAGGTGACTATCGCACCGCCATTGACGATATTCGCAGTTACTTTTTGTACAAACAACCTGAATTCAACAATCTGGATTTAAAAAGAATTTACAAGATCGCTTTACGCCGTGCCCGCAACCTCGATCACTAGACTCTTCTTTTCAACTTAAATTGAATATTTACAAGGCGAGGCTGCCGATGCTTTCGGTTATTCGGTAAAAAGTTTGCGACGTGATTCGACTATTGCCCACCTCTTTTTTGTTAACAAAGAAGCGGTCAAGAATGTCATAGCTGCGTTCGATATTGGCCTTCACTTTTTCGGGGTCGTCTTTGCCAACTCCCAAATTGTAATGAAAGAAGGACTCAAACAGCTTGAGTTGAAGCCCCAACCAAAATCGACACTCCTTCTCCCACTCTTCATCTAAGTCTTTTTCACGCAAAATTGAAGTCACCAAACTGAGGTCGTCGACAAGAAGTTCCAATTGATTGACGATCTTGTAGTAGCTCATGATTTCTTTCACTTGCCAGCGGTATGAGCGTTGACGACCAATGCAAAAGCACAGCTCCTTTAACTCATCCCCAACTCGCACCAACATCCCCTGATAGCGCATAAACTTATGGTTGATGGCCTCTTGTTCGTAATCAGATTCACGACTTATTTTAAAAATCGTGTGCACCGATGTGGTGTATTTTTTAAACTCTTGGCGGAGCAAAAAAAGAGACAAGTGGATCGAGAAGCAGTTGCCACGCTTTTCTATGTTGATGATTTTCTGGTTACCTTTCTTTTCGTGATTCCGGTGGTAGTAACCGGACAAACTCAAAAGAAAGAAAAAAGGTGTCAGTATAAGGAGGGAAACAAACTGATAGATAAAATAAGCTGCGACAACAAGTTGAAAAGCGTCAAGAAAACGGTTCACTTCAAACAATTCAAGCCACTGGTCGTGCATGGCTAAGGCTAGAAGCATGGTGCAAGCAAATTGTGAAAGCTGAATCCCTAAATTGGTCACCAGCAACGGAACCAAACGTTTGCGGTCTTGAAAGATTTGCCCATAAAAGGGCCCCAGAGAAAGTAGGCTATGGACTAAGAAGAGGCACGGAAACCAATAGATGTTAATCCCAACAAAGAGCTGGAATAAGCCCAAACAAAGAAGAAAAGCCACCGGGGTTCGAAAAAATAGAGTGGTCAAAAGAACAAACACCAAGGCAAGATTTTCTGAGATATGAAAATTATGAATATTTAAACTGGTTTCGGCTAAAAATAAATCGAAGAACCCCACCAAAGTTAAAAACAGCCCCCAACCAATCATTCCCATCCCCAGGTCACGCAATTGGTCTTTCCAAAGTAAGCTCAGTAAAAATCCAGCTCCACACAAAGACATTCCGACCGTCAGGTAGCCTGGCATCAACAACAGGGCCGACAATCCGAGTCCCATTTGACTCCCTAACAGAATCAATAAGTTCTGCCTTCGCGAAAATGAACCCACATTCACTAGGGACGAAAGCTGCAAGAAAAAGGCCTTCTTTCTAAAGCTCAGCAGTTGGTAAAAAAGCGAAATCAAAAAATCGACGAAAACTGTTTGCCCAAACTGATCAAAAAACCAATTTTGCAAACGCCCGGTGCTTTGTGACATCCGGATCGAATACAACTCCAATAAAAAGTCGCTGATGATCGCCAGGACTAAAAGAGCAATTAACAATGTGGCAATGGGAGGTAACCCAATATCTATGTTCAACCCTTACAACCTTGTGTAAACATCGTAGCGAATGAGTTTGCCTTCATAGACGATGTTTGGTTTTCCATATAAATTTTCACTTTTTAGCGGTCTTTTGACAACCACTCTTTTGACACCTAGCTTTATCGCTTTCTCGACAATCTCCGAGACTCCCCCTTCGGTACCAGAAATCTCCCGTAAAAAGGCCAAACCCTTTTTGGGAGCACTTTTCTGCTTGAGGTTTTCAAACATGGGGTCCAAATAAACAACATCCACCTGAGGCGCCCATTGTTGCAGGATTTCCAGGGACTCACCGGCCACAATCTGCAGGCCAGCAAGAAAGTCCCGGCCTTTCTCAAGTGATTGCTGCAACAGAAAATGGATCACTGGATTTCGCTCCACTCCCACAACTTTGGCGCCACAGGACAGCAAGTGAAGAGCATCTTTTGCCATCCCCAAGGTACCATCAAACACTGTAAAGTCCGGCTCACCTTTGTAGCCAACAGATCGGCACAACAAGTCTTTTTTGGGATTGATCTTTTGTCTTTGAATTTGTTCGAAGTCTTTGTGCAAATCCACCGACAGCTGAAAGTTTTTCGATTGCCGACTGTCACGAACCACCCACTGTCCCTGACTCTTAATCAGATAATACCCCACGGGTTCAACAATCAATGGTAACTTCAAGAGTTGGCTCAACTCTTTGGGCTCCGCAGTGGAGTTGTCTAAAACAACGACAGCCATAAACCAGAAAAGGACACAAAAACAATCAAACTGCTTTCAATAGTGAAATGCAACTTTTGCAGACTCAAACAATCAGAAATATTCGAAGACAAAAAGGAGGCGGCTCCAAAAAACAGGCTATTGATGTAGATTTCAAAACACAGAGAAACCAATAATATCATCAAAACTTCGGGACGCTGACTTTGCCAAGCAAAGGCCGCCAGAACAGCCAAGTGTAAAACTGACATCAAAGAATATAGAAATTTTGACCGTTCAAAACCAAAAAGTGTCGACAAGGTGACCACTCGCGCTTTGCTGCTATAAAAAATATCGCGCACCTGTTTTGAAAAATCGTATTTCAATGCATGGTAGCCAAACACCGCACCTAACAATCCTGCCGCCCAAGTGATCTGATCGTAAAACAGATACTCAAAGCCTAAAACCAACAAAGGGCCGCCCATCAAGAAGGTGGCAATCAAACTAACACCCTTAAACTTTCGACTAACGAAGGTGGCCGACAAACTTAATCCCAAAATCAGTGCCACCAGAGCCAGAACCAGGGTCAGAGGTTTCACATAAAAACAATAAATTGCCGTTAAAAAAGAAATTCCAAAAAAGGCCACTCCCAATTGACGGGCTTGGTACGGTCGCACGAGGCCCAAAACCAGAGGCTTTTGCGAGCTGTATTCATTGATCCGATCAATCCCAGTCACGTAGTCGCTGTAGTCATTGTAAAGAGTGAGACCTAAAAGGAAAAACTGTAAACAGAGAATGGAACTTATTAACAATGGTAAATCGGGTGCACCATATGTCCCCATCAAGTAAGACAGTCCACCCACGATGGGAAAAATCAAATAAATATTGCGCGACAGCGAGTACCATTGAACCAAGGCCTGCATTAGAGACAACGACTTTTTTTCGATAATTTTAAAAGTGACCGTTTCTTCGAAAGAGTTCACTGACAAGTTTCTGACAGGTTGTGCGAATTGTGTTTTAGAAAACTGTCCAGTCAGCAAAGGCCAAAAGTTTTTGTCACTCCTTGATACAGTCACAAATTGGCTCACGAGGCACTCCCTCCCTTTGGCTTTCTTCTCCAATAAAGGATTTCAGGGAGATCTTTAAGGTTTTTCACGATCCTTGTTTGCTCGCCCTCTAAAAGCTTTTCGAGGAGATCCAGTTTGTGATCATAAAGCGCAATCAATTCTTTGTTGATCTGGTCAAAACTATTCACGTCATCGAAAAATTTGTTCTCTCCCACCACGCGATAAATCTCACCTAAGCTTTCCACTTTTTTTAATCGCAAGCGCTCTTCGCTTGAAAGGTCACGGCAAACATAGGCACCAAAAGAATTGAGGTATCCCGACTTGATATCACCTAAAATGGCTTTACCTTCTCCATTGCGAACATCATAATCCAAGAGGTCGTCACTGCGTTGAAACAAAAGACCTAAAGTCGTTCCCAAATCATAAATTAAATCTTTTATGTTTTTTTGATTCATACCATTGGCCAAGAATGGGGCATACAAACACCAACGAAATAAAGAGGCCGTCTTCAGGCTGTGCACTTCCGTGAGCTGATCAAAGGTTAAATCAAAGTCGCCAACCAACGAGTCTTGAATCCACTCTCCCTCTAATAATTCGGCAATGGTCTCACTGGTCAATTGCACCAATTGAATATTCCCATGAGCCGAGAGGTTGGTCATCACGCGCGCTAGTAAATAGTCGCCAGCCAGAACTGCGTATTCAGGGGTGTACTTAAGCCAAGCCGTCGTCTTTCCGCGCCGCAAGCTGGAACGGTCCACCAAGTCATCATGCAAGAGTGAAGCATTGTGAATGAACTCGATTGTCTGGCAAAGTAGAAGAGTGGTGCTCGAATCCAATCGCAAAGGGTCCGCCACCTTTCTAGTAAGGAAGGAACGAAACCCTTTACCGCCCTCAAACAGGTCATCGTAAAGCTTGTTGAGTTTCGGCAGGTAACTAGGAAAGTCTTTTTCCGAATAATACTTTAATTCCGAGGTTTTCACGCTTCAGAGGTTTATCAAAGAACCTCATTTTCTAGAATCAGTGAGCCCCATTAATGCGTCGCGCCAGGCAGCAAACTTCCCCCTGAACGCGAAGGGTGGCAAAACAGAGGGTATGTTTTTTAAAACCACCATGAAAATTCACTTTGACGAGGCCGATCCGGCTGGAATTGCCTTTTCTGGGGGCCTTTTCACCAAAGTCCACCGCTGTTACGAGGACTTCATTGCGGCATTAGATCAAGACCCCAAGAAGTTCTTCTTAAACCCCGAAACCCTGTACCCGCTACGGCATTTTGAAGGAGAGTATTTTCAACCCATGCTTCCACTTGAAAATTATGATGTTTTTGTTGGCGTGATCAAGATCTCCGAGTCCAGTTTTCAACTGGAATATCGTTTGGGGGACCAAGAAAAGCCACGCGCCAAGTTTCGCTCCACCCACGTCGCTGTGACTAAAAAGGATTTTTCAAAAACAACTATTCCTGACTCATTAAAACAGAATTTAGAAAAATTTGTGTCTCAGCAATAACATCCATCGGGATTTCATGCCCGCCTGGGAAACTTCGCCAGGTTCCCTGCAAGCCCATTTCTGTTAACTTGTTATAAAGCTTCTGAGCGCCAGCAATTCCTAAGACTTCATCACGCTCACCATGACATTGAAAAAACGGAATCTTTAACTCATCGGGTAAAGTCGGAAACGATTGGGGGCCAGCCAAAAAACCCGACAGCAAAAGCAGACCCTTAGCCGTAAAGTTCAAGCGGTAGAAACAATGACTGGACAGAATGGCGCCCTGGCTGAAACCACCGAAAACCACATTTTTATACATTTTGCCGAGATGGTTCAGCCACTCACTGACTTGATCAATCGCCTTTTCGTCCTGTGGTCGAATCGGAATATCCACAATCTTTCCCCCAGCTCCGTCGGTAAAGTCACTGACCCGAAGCTCAAACCAGGCGCGCCCCATCATCATCGGACCAATGGGAACTTGCAAAAAGCCTTGAGGAAAGTACCAGTCCACCTCTTTTTTCAGTTTATAAACTTTCGCAAGACTGGCGAGATCATTGGCATCTGCACCATAACCGTGAAAAAGAACAATGCAAGTGTCAGTCTGCTCATTTTGTTCTACCAGATAATCTAACTGCTTGAATTTTTGCCATTCCATCTCAAATTTCCATTGGCTCTAGGCTCTAAAGTTAAATCTAATAATTTCTCAATTGTGCCCCGCTTTATAACACCTTGAGATAAATTAACAAACTATTTACCCCTTCACCGATTCTCCCTATGATAAGGCCATGCGAAAGTTTATAGTTTTATTTTTATTGTTCGCCCAATGTGCCACCCCCCAAAAGCAAGAGACTGCTGAGAAACCGGCTCCCGCCGACCCCGGTATCGATCGTAATGAAATTCGAAAGTCGCTAGCCACTCATAAAAAGTATTTGAGTGATTGTTACAGCAAGTCTTTAGTGACCAAAAAGGGAGCCAAACTCAAGGGCACTGTTATGATCAAGTTTCTTGTCGGCCCCGATGGACGCGCCACCAAACCCGAGGTGATCGATGAGAAAACCACACTGAAAAATCAAGTTCTCAACCAATGCCTGTTTGCTGGAATCACATCTTGGGATTTTCCGGTGCACCCAGAGGGGAAGGAAATGGACATCCGTTTCCCCTTCCATTTTAGCGATCGCCCTCCTGCTGGGATGCAGAAAAAACTCGATAAATTCGAAAATCTAAGAAACCGCTAAGAATGTAGTGGTTTTGGGGATTCGTCGCTTGCGGCATGGCGACGAATTTGCTACCTGTTTGGACCACGAATAACCGGGGAGCCAATATATGACTGAGACGCCGCAAACTATTTTTTTGAAAGATTATGAGCCACCTCAGTTTTTGATACCCAATATCGATCTGGATTTCGAGCTTCTTGAAAACGAAACCCTACTGACCTCAAAAATGTTGTTCACTCGCAACCCAAAAAGCTCAGACAAATCTGATTCATTGTTTTTGAACGGTGAAAAACTCGAATTGCTGCAAGTCTTACGTGATGGCAATGAGCTTTCTAAGGATGAATACGAACTTTCCGACGAAGGGTTGCTTCTTAAAAACTGTTCCGACACTTTTTATTTAGAAACTCGAGTGCGCTTGCAGCCCCACACCAACAAAGCTTTCTCTGGACTGTATAAGACCAAAACCGTTTTTTGCACGCAAATGGAAGCCCAGGGCTTTCGGCGAACCACGTTCTTTTTGGATCGTCCGGATGTTCTTTCAAAATACCGAACCACACTATCAGCCGACAAGAATCAATATCCGGTTTTGCTTTCTAACGGAAACTTGGTTGAAGAAAAGGCTTTGGAAAATGGTCGACACCAAGCCGTTTGGGAAGACCCTTTTCCAAAGCCTTGCTACTTGTTTGCCTTGGTGGCCGGTGATTTGGACTGGATCGAAGACTCCTACATGACTCGCTCCAATCGCAAAGTGGACCTAAAGATTTTTGTAGACAAGGGCAAAAGTGAGCGCGCCCGCTTCGCCATGGACTCCCTAAAACAATCCATGAAGTGGGATGAGGATACCTTTCGCTTAGAGTACGATTTGGATGTTTACAATATTGTGGCCGTCGATGACTTCAACATGGGTGCAATGGAGAACAAAGGGCTTAATATTTTCAATTCGAAATATGTGCTCGCCAGCTCCGACACGGCGACAGACGAAGAGTACCAAGGAATTCAACGTGTGATTGGGCACGAGTATTTTCACAACTGGACTGGCAACCGAGTCACTTGCCGCGATTGGTTTCAACTGAGTCTTAAAGAAGGTCTCACCGTATTTCGCGACCAAGAGTTTAGCAGTGATATGAACTCGCGCCCGGTGAACCGCATTGAGGACGTTTCACAATTGCGATCTCGTCAGTTCCCAGAAGACTCTGGCCCCATGGCCCACCCCGTTCGCCCGTCTTCTTATATTGCCATCGACAATTTTTATACCGTCACGGTTTACGAAAAGGGCGCCGAAGTTATTCGAATGCTATACACGATTCTCGGCGCCAATATGTTCAAAAAAGGAGTGACTAAATATTTTGAACTTTACGATGGGCAAGCCGTTACGACAGATGATTGGGTCCACGCCATGGAAGTCGTGTCAGGTCGAAACTTAAGTCAGTTTAAGTTATGGTATGACCAGGCGGGAACACCAGAGATTTCGATTCACACCCACTACAAAGAAAAAGAGCAGACATATGAGGTTGAACTGACTCAAAAAACCATTGACCCTCGCAACGGGGAAGAGAACAAAGCCTACCACATTCCTTTTAAAGTGGGACTTCTTTCAGCCCAAGGAAGCCCTCTCGACTTCACCTACGACGATGAATCTGAAAAACAAAAAACTGTGGTTTTGGAGCTCACTGATAACACACAAAGTTTTACCTTAAAGAATATCAGCGAAGAACCCATTCTTTCTATGAATCGTGAGTTCTCGGCGCCCGTGCAAATCAACTTCGAACAATCAGACAACGACCTTTACTTGCTCTTGACCAAAGATCCGGACAGCTTCAATCGTTGGGAATCTGGACAAAAACTCTATCGTCAAACTTTGATTCGATTTTACAATGCCATCGGATCGGGCCAAACTCCAACCGTTCCCACAGAATTGGTTGATGCGATCGCTGAGCTTTTGCGAAAGGGAGAGCATGACCCCGCACTAACAGCCTGTCTACTCGGACTGCCGGCCAACCAATATTTGGCGCAATTCCTTGAAGGCTTGAACCCAGAAAATCTGCACAAAGCCTACACACTTTTTTACCAACAGATTTCAGAAAAGCTACACGACTCTCTTAAAAACACCTACACTGACTTGGCCTCTCGAAAGCTGGGCCTCTCAGCCAAAGATGTGGCAACGCGCTCTTTTAAAAATTCGGTGATGAATTATCTTTACCGACACGATGAAGTAGCAGGTGCTCCTCTTTTTTACCAACAGTTTACTGAGTCAAAAAATATGACTGATCGATTGGCAGCGCTAACACGATTGTCTAAGTTTAGCAGCCCTGAATACAATAAAGCCATAGAGGCCTTCCGCGATGAGTGGAAGAATGATGCTTTGGTATTAAACAAGGTCTTTATGGTAACAGCGATTTGCAAAGCCGAAGATGCTTTTGAAAAACTAAAAGTCCGTTACCAATCCGCAGACTTTGACAAGACCAACCCCAATAATATCTATGCTTTGATTTACTACTTTGGGCAACACAACTGGGCCCGCTTCCACACCTCGTCTGGGGAAGTATACGATTGGTTTGCCGAACAAATCATGGATATCGACAGTCGCAACCCACAGGTGGCTTCTCGTTTGGGCTCTTGTTTTAACAACTGGAAGAAATTTGCTCCCGAGTACCAACAGGGAATGAAGAAAGCTCTGGAAAAAATGAAAGCCGGAAACCTTTCTGACAACCTTTATGAAATTGTCTCTCGAGCCCTGTCACAATGACAAAGTGACGCGTCGCTCGTGAAAGTTCCTGACAGGACGCAAACCGATAATTAATTTTTTGGTAGCCTTTTTTTTGAGCTATTTCTTATCATAAAGCCTTCATATCTGGGGGTATTCTATGGAAAGATTATTTTTGGCCATGCTCGGCCTTGTCCTTTTTTCTCAAACGACTTTTGCACGGGATCCACTGAGCCCGCAGGAGGTGGAACAAGTTGTTCAAGAGTTCCAGTTTCCCGGAGTCTACAACGAAATAAAAAGCCAAAAAGACGGAGGTATGTTCTCCTCTTGCTGGGTTTACCATCGGCAATTTGAGACTGATTATCCAGGAGCGCAAGAGCCTTATAAAGTGGATATGCAAATGTATATCCCCAACCGCGACCGCTTAGGAAGCGACGTGATCCCGGCAGTGGTCATGGTGCCTCCAGTGGGTGGAGTCAACCTATTGGACCGTAAAACAGCGGACAGCCTCTGCGAAGGAAAAATGGCGGCCATCATTCTAACCAATGATTTTGCCAACATCGAATCCCAAGCCAGTGGCAAGTTAAAAGACCCGACCGACCACCAAGAGACATTCTACCGAATCGCCGCGGCCATCAAAGGCTCTATGGTTATGGTTGAGCAAGATCCCAATTTGGACATCGAAAGATTTGGTGTTTTTGGTGTGAGCTTAGGAGGAATCCTGACCTCATTTGTTATGGCCACTCAGCCCGATATTGCGGCTGGGTATTTTGTTGTGGCCGGCGGAGATGTGCCCGAAATATTAGCCAGCTCCGATCAAGAAGAGGTTTCAAAGATTCGTCGCAAAAGGATGCAAGAAGAAGGCTTTGAAAATCGCGACGAGTATGAAGCCTACCTGCGCCAATATATCACTTTGGACCCTGTGGATTTGGCGGCAACCATGACTCCAGAGACCTTAAACATGGTGATTGCAGAAAAAGACCACACGGTTCCGACTGATAACCAGTACCTGCTTCATAAAGCATTTGGTGAACCGGATGCTGAATACTACAACGACAGCCATGTCTCGACCGTGATTTCAACCCTGTTCCCATCCTCGGGCCGACGTCGAATCGTCCGATTTTTTAAGGAACGTTTTGAAATTCAGAATCCAAGACCCACCTTGTTCGACTTTTTGGACCCCTACCTTCCTTTAGCGGCCAATTAATAACAAAATTTTATAGTTCATGGGCTCGAAATCTTCGAGCCCAATCCTAGTGGTCCTATGTAAATGGGTGGCTTTTTAGTGATTTTTCTGTCATTCTAGTGTCACCATATGCCACAAAAACTCAATGACCGTATCTATTCTCGTTTGATTCACACCATAAGTGAAACCAATGGGTTGAGCTTATTAGACACTCTTGAGTTGATGGTGAATGCGCAAACCATTCCGGAAGACATCAAAAAAGAAGCCATTGGTTTTTTACAACTTCTCAATGCCTATCGAATAGACCAAATTGAAATCGATCAGCTATTTGACCATCAAATTGGCCAGGCTCTGTCTCGTTTTTTTCGTCACTTCCCCCTGCGCTATCGTGAAGAGCATATTCACCTCACGGGCTCTCTAACTGCAGAGTATATTTACCCAAGAGTGAAGGCATTATTGGAAGGCCCCAATCAAGA
Source organism: uncultured Bdellovibrionales bacterium (assembly GCA_965368905.1). Classification (GTDB taxonomy): domain Bacteria; phylum Bdellovibrionota; class Bdellovibrionia; order Bdellovibrionales; family JAGQZY01; genus JAGQZY01. The sequence continues at coordinate 14,569 of CBDUOS010000024.1, forward strand.
GGTTTACGCAGCCAAGATCAAAGAGGTTTACGGAGACGACAGCTTACCTCTCAATTCGGCAGAGGATGTGGATCAGTTGATCCGGCTACGAGACCATGAAAAATTCGATCGTTATTTAAAAATTCTCTACCTCGCCAAGCTCACATTGGTTGACCGAGAGGCCCATGCAGATGCCTCTTACCATTTAGCCGAAAGCCTCTGGGAGAATCACAATATTGGTGCCATTCGCCTGAAATTTTCTTTGTCTCGCTCCACCACCCAATCTTCTGAACAGATTCCGGGAATTGAAAGTGTGACCCCTGAAGATGTTGTAATGGGACTTTATCAGGGATTAAAAAAGTTCCAGTCGGAAAACCCTGAGTTTGATTTTATTTTATCACCCTGTTTTCGCAAAGAGCCCGACTTTTACGATGCTAAAAGATTTAAAAACAAGAAAGAGGATTTTGATTTTCAAGTCTCTGAGTTGCGCAGAATCCTAGAGGACCACCCCGAGCTAACAAAGCATGTTTGGGAAGTGGACACAGTCGGAAGCGAAAAAGACTTGCATCGAAAATCTCACTTTCAAGAGATGAAGGTTGGGTTTCGCAAACTCCAGTCGATTGGAATTAAAATTCGTTCGCATCATGGAGAGACTTGGAAGACATTGCGTACCGGAATCCAATCAGTGGATAATGCCATGAACATTTGGCATGTGGATGCTATCGAACATGGTCTCTCGTTAGGGATCAATCCCAATTATTATTATCACAGCATTTTTCAACGAGTGATGTACCACAATCGCCGCAATGAACCTTTAAAGAAAGGTTCCATAGAAGCCGACGAAGTGGAAGCCATGGAATGGGGGCAATACACCAAGGTCCGAGACAAGCTTCTCAAAGGCGTGGAGTTGGATGACGGCGAATTCACAACCTTTGTTAAAACCAAATTCCATATGGCCCGCGAAGTCGAACATTATCAGCACGACATTCTCAATCGAATGATCGACAAGCAGCTGTCAGTGATCGCACTCCCCTCTTCAAATAAAAAGCTGACAGGACAATTTGAAGACTACAAAGACCACCCTTTTTCATGGTGGGAAAAGAAAGGCCTCAAGCTTGGAGTCGGAACTGACAACTACATCACACTCAGCACGAATTACATTCGCGAGATGATGATTCTTTTGTTCACCGATCCGATCAACTTGAAAATTACTAAGCTTTTGCTAGTCTGCACCGGAGAGACTCGTCGCCCATACATGAGTCAAAAACTTTGGCAAATGCGAAAACAAGCCGCCGTGGAGGATGAATTTTAAATGAAAAAAGTATTGTTTGTCTGTCTAGGAAATATTTGCCGATCCCCTGCTGCCGAAGGCGTATTCCGCCATTTGGTAGAAAAAGAAGGTTTGCAGGGTAAAATTAAAATTGATTCTTGTGGAACGGCCGCACACCACCAAGGTGAGGCTGCAGATCTTCGAATGCAAGAGCACGCGAAAAAACGAGGGTTTGAATTGACCAGCATTGCTCGTGGGTTGGAGCGTTCAGACCTTGAAGAGTTCGACTACATCATCACTATGGACAATAGCAATTATAAAAATGTGGTGGCACTTACCGCTGATGACCTCAAATACAAAATCAAAATGATGATGGATTTTTCTTCGAACCATCCCCACGACCAAGTTCCCGACCCCTATTATGGCGGTCCTGACGGTTTTGAACTGGTTCTTGATCTTCTAGAGGATGCCTGCAATGGCCTTCTTGAAGAGATTAAAAAGGAAATGAATAATTAATGTCTCCAACAACCTTGCAAGATCAATTTGCCAAGGTTTTGTCGCGCCCCATTGACAACATTCAACAGTTACAAGGAGGATGCTCCTACCCCTCCTTCGTTGTCACTAGCAATAATTCTCAGTTTTTCGTAAAAACCAATGAACAAGGTGGCAAGGTCTTTGAGACGGAAGCCCATGGCTTGTTGGAGCTGAATAAATATTCCCACCTGATCCCCGAGTTGGTTCATTTTGAAGAAAAATTTCTAGTTCTAGAGTATATCTCGCCCGAACCCCCACAAAAGAAGTTTTGGGAAAACCTGGGCGTGGAGTTGGCCAAGATGCATCGGAAAACCGGAAAAGCTTTTGGTTTTTCCGAAGACAACTTCATCGGACTTTCAACTCAGAAAAATATCTGCTCACAAGGAATATCCTGGAGTCAGTTCTTCTGGCAAAATCGCTTACTTTTCAAAATAAAACAGTTGCCCACTGGAGCTTCACAATTTTGGACAGAAGAGCGGATTAATAATTTAAAACAGAATGTTGAAAGTCGGTTGGCAGACCAAGATTATCACCCAAGTCCCTGTCACGGAGACCTATGGAGCGGCAATATCATCTGTGGACCGAATCAAAAACCCATCCTAGTGGACCCCGCCTTTTACTATGGAGTCAATGAAGCTGATTTGGCCATGACAGAGTGTTTTGGCGGTTTCGAACCCCGCTTCTACCAGGCATATGGTGAGGTTTTTCCACTGTCGGATGGCTACCATACCCTCAAGCATCTCTACAATTTGTACCATATGCTCAATCACCAGGTGATCTTTGGTGATCATTACCAGACCGCTGTGGCTGGAATTCTTGAGAAACTTCAATTCAATTAATTATTTTTTTATCTGTTCATACATTCTATCCTTCACTATACTTTTAGTTATGGATTCAGGATTCGAGTTTAAGGTTAATAAAATTTCCAAAGATCTGACAGAATGGTCAATTAAAGGACAGTTTGGTGAGGACGCCAAAATTCCGAACGATCTTGATTTACCCGGAATAAAAGAACTCCATGTGAATTTTGCTGGAACCAACTTTATAAACTCCAGTGGGATCAAAACCTGGATACGTTTGGTCGATCAAATGGAACAGAACCCCAGTTTAACTGTTGTTTTTAAGAACTGTCCACAAATGGTCATTAATCAAGTGAATCTCATCGAAGGGTTCCTTCCAAAAAATGGGACAATAGAATCTGTCTATCTGCCGATCTATTGCAATAAATGCGACAACGTCTTCGATGTCCCTATTGAAATAGAACAATTGGATTTTCAACTTTACAGTGCCTTAGATCGAGTCAAACCCAATAATTGTGAAGAGTACCCCGCCTGCAAAAGTCATATGGAAATTGATGTGGTCACAAAAGATTACTTCCGATTTATAAAGTCTTAGAGTGCTTCGAAAACAAATGGCACAAATGTACGAATCAGACCGATGTACTTTTGTTGTTCCCCTACTCATTTTTTCCTAAAATTGACCGATAGGTTGTCTTTAACAATTGAAATCAAGAGCAGGTGACAATGTCGGATTCTTTTAGATTTGAATTAAAAGAGTCTCCGAAAGGGATTGTTGAAATCAATCTATTTGGAGCAATCGATGAGCAAGCTCAGCTGCCAAGAGATTTCGATTTCTCAAACTTTCAGAAAATTCATATCAATTTTGCAGAAGTCAATTTTATCAATTCAGGAGGAACCAAAGCCTGGATTAATTTCAGTGATGCATTCAATAAAATTCCAGAACTTCGTGTTGTCCTTCAAAATTGCCCCTCGTTGGTGGTGAACCAAATCAATACCGTCTCGGGATTTCTACCTTCCAATGGTGAGGTCGAATCTGTGCTTGTTCCTGTCGTCTGCAAAAAGTGTGATCGCAGCTTTAATGCTCCCCTCGATCTTGCCATGGTGAACACCGAGTTCGATGAATTAATCGACAAGATTAAACCCGAAGATTGTAGTGACTCTCCAAGCTGTCGCCACTCTCTGGAAGTGGATGTTTTAAAAGAGTATTACCTACGCTTCACAAATCGCTAAGCTTTCTAGAATTCAACCAATAAGAAGATGAAGAGCTCCCATGGGGTTCTTCACTAAGGCTTCATCAACAGTGAGATCTGTCACATCCGTTGATGGCAATTCAAACTTAAAAGGGCGTAGAAGCTCTTCAAACACTGCCATTAGTGAACGAGCACCCGTTTTCTGTTTGTGGGCTTTTTCACTAAGAAGTCGCAAGGCACCTTCTGTGAATTTCAGCTGAATGCCATAATGGTGAAACGACTCTTGGTATTGCTTTACGATCGAGTGTTCAGAGGTGGTGAGAATTTTAAACAGGTCGTCCACACCTAAGTCTTCACAAGAGACTCGCACCGGCAAACGACCTATAAATTCATGTTCAAAGCCAAACTCTACAAGGTCAGATGCTTCCACTTTTTTGAATGCATCAGAGAGTTTGAGCTTTTCCTGCTTTTTGTGCAGCCCGATCGCTTGTTGGTTTAAGCGTCGGTTGATCATGTCTTCTAGACCGTGAAAGGCGCCACTGAATATAAAGAGAATATCTTTTGTACTAACAATCTCTTTTTCTGCTTTGCCTTTCTTTTGAAAGTTCATGAAAGTTTTGAACTGAGATGCCATGTCGTGGCTGGAGTTTAGATCAACTTCGCTGTTTTCTAACAGGCGTAAAAAACCAAACTGCACACCGCGGCCACTGACATCGCGACCCGTATGATCACGGCGAGAGGCTAGCTTGTCGACCTCATCCACATACACGATTCCTTTGCTAGCCAAGGATTTATTGCCATCGGCGACTTGGACCAAATCGCGGATGATATCATCGACGTTGGCTCCCATATAACCCACTTCACTAAAACGAGTGGCATCGGCTTTAACAAAAGGAACGCCAATCAGATCGGAAATCAATTTCACCAAATAGGTTTTACCGACGCCCGTTGGTCCCATGACCATCACATTTTGCTTTTGATAATGTTGATCAATCTCTTCGCTGAGGCCCGCTTTTAAATGGTTGTAGTGATCGCAAACCGCAATCGCCAAAGCTTTCTTAGCTTCTACTTGTCCAATCACAAAACGGTCTAAGTATTTTTTAATGTCTCTGGGCTTGTATGAAAACTCATGAATGGAATTCAGTTTTTCAACAGGCTCCGACTCATCTTCGAACTCCGGCTTTGGTCCATCGAAATTCATTCCTTCATCCATAGAAAGAACCTGAACTTTGCCACCGAACTTTTTTTCTACCAAATCGCGAAACTCTTGCTGCAAAGACTCGGGATCAAACCCGATAGGAGGCTCACCGTTGGCTGGCTGTTTTTTAGGCTCTTCTGAAGGCTGGTTGTCTTCTTTCATCGCACCTTCATACCAAAAATTACGCAACAAAACAGGTGTACAAACCATCGAAAACTAAGAAAACTTTACAATTGAAAGCTGTTTGATAATTTGACGGAAATCCCCCTCTAGAGCCGCTTTCCGTCATTCTCTGTTATGCACTGCGATCAATTTTTTTTTAACCCTCATTTCAGTAGGTTAGAGAACTGACTGGTGTGAAAAAAGGACAGGATGAAATTAATACCTGTCTGAAGTTTTGCTATAAGTTTTTTCTATCCCCCAGATAATTATAATCAATTTCCCTTATGGCGGGGGCATTGCTATACCTGAGTCCAACAAGGGGGGAGATGGAAAGGCCCCAAGAAAAAGGCCTTACAAATCCCGGGGTGTGAAGGAGAAACCAGCCGCTCAGCTGTTTCGAGATCACGGGGAACCCCACAAAAACAAAAGCCGTCAGCAAACTAACATCCGACTGACCTACCTAACGTATTTCTTCAACTGTGTTGAGCACGCAGTTCCCACCACCACAACACCCAAGCAATTGGGCCCCGTCACCGGCTTTAAGCCCTTCTAGGGGCTTGCGACTTGCTTTACAGCTGCGTAACAATTTAACGGGTGTCTAGCCTCGAAATCACCTATCTTTCGTCTGAGAGCCTCTCAGTGCCTCTCACCATCTTTTACATGGCATACATTTTGGATTCCTATTGGGTGAACACACTTAAGGAGTAGACCCCATGAAAACGTTACGACTTTTCCTATTTACTGTCGTTACATTCAACTTGTTAGCATGTAGCCAAACCAATGATGCACAAATTGGAGGCGAGGACGTCACTGAAGATTTTCTTTCGGAATACAACGGAACTTTTGTTGAAAGCAACTCGGCTTTTTCCGCCGATGGCGAACGCGTAATTATTTCGCGAAACGGTGAGATCAGTGTTTTGCAATATCGCGATGTTGGTGAAGAGAATAACCCAGTGATTCCGAAGCCCACTCATTGCAGTTTTTGGTTGCACGGCGAGGTCGCTCACGTGGCTCAACTCTCTGACGATTATCGATTGCGCACCAATGACGAAGGCGACACCTACTTCATCCCACAAACTCACAACTTGGTTTTTTCTGTTTATGAAGTCGAGCTCACCGACGAACTTGAGGCCGGAAGTACAACCTCCAGTGGTTGCAACGCCTTTAAAGACAGTCTCAGTGATTATTTACCTGTCTATACTTATGGTATGGAGCTTTTTGGGCGAGGGACTATCCGCTTTCACACCCAGGGTTGGGAAGAGTTTGATGGTGGTGAAAGAACAGAAGCCACCCTTGACGAGGTTTTTGTTCGTCAATAACTAGAGAGGTTCTAAGGCTTCTACGCTCCATTGATTGTGGAAGTCTTGCATCGTCTCAAAGTATTCCGATTCAGTAATAGGAGCCGTATTCAACCGATAGTCACTGCCCTCTAGTTTACCGTCTTCATAGCGCTGCACCCTCACCAAGGTCACTTTGAATTTACTGCTCACCAAGAAACGGTCAGTGCGCTGAGAAATGGCCACGCGTTTTTCTTCACCCTTTTGTGACTCTAACCACCTTTCTTCAAGTTTATATACAAACGACCCTAGATGACGACCTTTTCCGTTGATTGTCATTTCTAGCTCTTGCTTCCACTTTGAAAGTTCGTCGTCTTTCTCGAAGATATTGCGATACTCTCCGTTCATTTCAAAGTTCATCAATTCGGTAAAGACACCTGAGTGGCGAACCTCAAAACTATTGCGAAACTGCATCAGCTCAACACGGCTAGTGGGTGTTTCAGTGAGAACTCGTCGCCTTTGGTAGTAACTCATGCGAGTCGAGCACCCCCCACCACTCAATTCTAATTGAAACTCTCCAAAATCGAGCGAGCCCTGATCCGTCACTGCGCACTCGCGTAGCTCCATGCTTCTCTTCAGCTTTTGCCTTAGTACAGTTCGATCCACTTCGGCATCAGGCAAAAGTTGTCGAGCTCCGAGGTCTTGGATCAAAAACTGGACATCTCCGAGAGCTCCCAGAATTTCAGCCGACTGGGCCACCTGTAGCTTTGTTGTGTTTTTATCGCCATCATCACCGTCTTTGTCTTTAAGCTCGTCGCTCTGGCTACAAAAGCAAAGTCCTAAAAAAATGAGAGGGAACAGAAGACGAATGACCATTAAAATCTCCTTGATGATTTGGTTTAGGTAAGCGCAATTTTTCATCACTGGCAAGCCAAATGACTTTTTTAGTAGCAGTTCCTGATTTTTTCAGGTTGATTTCGATTGGTAACCAAAGTCTCAGATTGAACGGAGTCGTACTCTTCAATAGCGCAATTCAATATCCACAATCGCAGGAGTTTGACCCGCAGTTCACTCAATGGAAAGTAACCATCCACCGCCGGCGGCATCGACTTTTCCATGGCGACAGCTTCGAATATCTGAGACCCCAAGCGCTTAATCTGCCCCGCAGGATTGTGTCGGTTGGCCGGCTGGCCTTTCACAACGGCGTTGTATAAAAACAAGTTGGGATAACGAGACATATCGGCGCCAAACAGAATCGCCGAAGGATCGGCACGGTATCCCTTGCGACTGTGGCAGTCGTAACAGCCCCCCGGTTCAAAGACCCACTGGCGCACGACTTGATAGTCAATGGTTTCAGGGTTTTCAAAGAAGGGAGTGAGTTTTTCTTCTAAGCTCAGAAAAGCCCGCCTTTCTCCCGCTTGCTTAGGCGCTCCTCGAGCGATCCATTCATAAACTATCTTTTTTTGATTCTCTGAAAGATTTTTATCAGGGTCTGGAGGCATTTTCCGGGCTCCCTGATCAACTTCTAGGGAGGTAAACAACCGACTCTCCATGGGCTCACCCAGCATCACCAAGTTTGGGACACGACTGTCCATAAGGGTTTCATAGTTTTCTAGATTGACTTCGCCCCCCGAAACTTGGGAGTTGTGACAGGATTGGCAAGAATCTCCAAAGGCTAAGCGACTCACTTCTGCAAAACCGATTCGTTCTGGGTTCTCTAAGAGCACTTCGATTTCGGTTTGCGCTTCGGCATCGCTCTCGGATTTGATCACAGATATCTGATCGGGCGTACAGGCCACCAGCAAAGCCAACGAGAGTTCACCCAGAGTTCGGATAAGAATGTCGGTGAAGTAAAATTTCCTCAATCTTTCTCCCAATCTGCCAATTCCAGTAGCAGGCTCCCTTAAAATAGGGAAGAAGCAAGTTTTTGTAAGAAATTAAGGGATGTTTTTCAAAAACACCCTACTCCTGGAAGCCTAGTGTTTATAGGGGTTTCAGTCTATTTTACCCGGAGCATCCTAAGGGGCGAGAAAAAAAAACAATCTTACTTTTAGAATATGGTGGCATTTCTCGGAAATTTTGTTATTTTTTCACAAATTCTGGGGGGAATTTATGCTCAAACTTTTTGCCTTTCTATTGCTGATGCCACTGGCGACATTTGCTGAGGATTCTTGCTCGCAAGCCTCTTGTGAAAATGTCATTCACGTTCGCGAAAACCACCCGAAATTGCACGGTCTTGAAGTTGAACTTGAAGACGGACAAGTGATCTCGTTAACAGAGTTTCTTAAGAACATTTCGAATCAAGACCCGTCTGGTGAAGTGCCATGGCCTATCGTTGATCCCGAAGATGAAGAGAACAAAAAAAACGAAGACGAAGACTAATTCACAAAAGGGACTTGAGCACTTGATGGTGTTTTTCTAACAAGTCCCTTTACGTGTACCATAGTATTTCGATGTGGTACTGACTCCAATGGGGTGCCTGCTAACTAGGATTGACAATTGAGGCGAGCAAGGACTGTGCGTTGTTGCTCCACTTGGTCACCCTCGCCCTTTAAAATTTCGTATTGAACTTGACTGACATTTTTCAAATGAGGGTCAAAGCGCAGTGACTTTTTCAGATAGAGATCTTCACCCATCTTCTTTACGATTTCATAGCGGTTGGACTTTGATTCATAAAACCAAGACTCAACAACCGTGTCGTTAACGACAAGATTTTCCGTGCTCTCCCAATTATTAACGGGATACTCACCCAGAAGAATTAAACCTTCTCCCTCACCGTTGATCACCGTTTCAAAGGGACCACCCTCGATTCCATCTTTCACAAGAACTTCGATTTGGTAGGTATAGGATTCTTCTTTAGTCGCCGGCCCACGTGGTAATTCGCTGCGCGACACCTTCACTCGGCATTCGATAGTGGACTTGACGGCGGGTCTTAAACTGTACTCGGAGCTCTCTTCGATCCAAGCTTTTCCTGGAAGTTCGGTTTCACTTTCCTTGAACATTTCATGGCGTGAGTTAAAGGCCGCGGTGGCTCTCCCCCTCTCAACTTCGGAATGAGAGTAGGACTCTTCAATCCGAACGCCACCATCCCCAATCAGCAACCGCAGAGGAGACCTCTCTTTGGATTTTTTCGCCGTTTTAGGAGTTGCACAAGAGGCTAGTAAAAAAAATGGGACACAAAGGATTATCAATAGTCTTCGATTTAGCATAATAAAGATTATAATCTTTTTTCTCTTGCAGTGACCACTCCCAAAAGGTCTAGGCTTTTTTTGAATCACCACCAATGCTTGGCCTTAGTCGATCATCTTGTCCATCACCGATGCGGCCGTCACATCTCCGGTCACATTGACCACGGTTCGTAACATGTCCAAGATACGATCCACTGCCATGATCAAGCCTGTGCCTTCCAGTGGAATTCCTGCGGTCTGCAAAATGGACGCGAGAATGACAATCCCAACGCCTGGGGTTCCGGGTGATCCAATCGAGGCTCCCACTGCTGTTAACCCTATAAGAATCATTTGCCCAGAGCTTAAATCAATACCGTAGGCTTGGGCCAGAAAAACGGTGGCCACCATTTGGTACATAGCCGTTCCGTCCATATTAATTGTGGAACCCAATGGAATAACAAACTGGGCGACGGACCCTTTAATATTCAAATCATCTTCCGCCGTTTTTAAAGACATTGGCATCACAGCGGCTGATGAGGATGTCGAGAAGGCCAAAAGCTGTAAACTGAAAACTTTCTTGAGAAACTCAAGAGGGTTGCGCTTGGCCACGAAGAAAATCATAAGCAGATAGAAGCAAAGAACCAAAGTAAGTCCAAGAACCACAGTTAATATATAAACCGCTAGGCCAAGAAGAGCTTGTGTTCCCACCGAGCAAACCATGGACAGAGTGAGTCCGAAAACGGCAAAAGGAGCGAGGCTCATGCTCCATTTAACGATCGTCATACAAACCTCTTGCATCGACTCCATCAAATGGAGAAGAGGCTTGGCTTGTTCTGCGCGCATAGAAATCAAGGCGACACCAACAATCAAAGAGAAAATTACGATTTGAAGCATATCGCCTTCATTGAAAGCGCTGAACGGGTTTTGCGGAAACAAAGACAAAACTTGCTCTTGTAGACTTAAAGTTTTTGCACCTGCCCCTTGTACATTATCTGGCACGGCGGCCCCCTCTAACAAATGAGATGAGAGGAATCGACCGGGACGAATTAAAGTGGCGACAAAAAAACCAATGCAAAGTGAAACTATGGTGGTTCCAACAAAATAGAGAGCAATTCTCAGTCCTAGCTTTTTCAGTTGTTCAATGTTTTCACTGGAAGCAACCCCGAGCATGACCGATGCAAAGATCAGTGGCAGAACAATCATTTGAATGATTCTTAGAAATAAGTAGCCCGGGAATGCCGCCCACTCACGCAGAGCTTCAGTGGCCTTGGCCCCCAACGGGAGGTAGCCCTGGGTGATTGCTAACCCCAATGCAATGGCCAAAACAAACGCAAGAATGACCTTCGCCCACAAATACTGACGCAGCAAGCCCTGCAGGTGGTGACTGGCTGTCTTAAGGGACCGCGGATTGAGAGCTGTTAGAGTTTCTCCTAATAGACTCATTGTTTCACACCTTCTAATAGGGTTTCAGCCATGGGGGCATATTACACCTCTTCCAGTAATTTACAATATGTGGTATTATGAGGTTTAGGCCATTGCGCTTGCATTGAGCCGCTCCCAGAGAGGTTGAATGGGGGCGTAATGGCTTCGACGTGGATTTAGAAGCTTAAGGAGCATGCCGAGGCTGCATGAGGACCTCGTAAAAAACGTGCACTGTTTTAATTGGCAATCAAATGCCTTTAGCTGCCTAAGTAATTAGAGTAGCTCACTGAACTTCTCGTAGATGGGTCGAGGAGGTAGGTGTCACCTTAAACCATCTCGATTTTTAAGTGTGGTTGCGAGCTTAAAAATTTAAATCTTTCGGAACAAGCTCAATTGCGTTTGTTAGTGGAAGCCATTGAGTTCAACAAGCACTGACTAAGCATGTAGTCGCCTTAATGTGGAAAGTTTGCGGACGCGGGTTCAACTCCCGCCGCCTCCACCAATTTTTATTCGATGTCAAATCTATAAGGACATCGAACGGTTTTTCGTAAGAATATTCAAGAGTTCCGTTTTTCAATTTCGGGTTCGACAAGACTAAATTTGCAAGTCGGACTTTCTCTAGTTCATTTCCGGGTTTCTTCATGTAGTTTCGTACACTTAACAGGAGTTCGATGACCCGAATTCCTTTTTGAAAAGTTTTATGGTCAGCTTCATTGTGCGCGTAGATTTCTAACTTCACATCTTCCAGTGCCTCCCGCCTGTATTATCCCTCTACATCCTTATTTTAGGGGTGGTTCGAGAAAAACTCGGGATTTGACGATTCACTAAAAATCCTCAATTTTTGGTGCTTCACTATTTATGCAGTTGAGTCTTTCAGCAAAATTAGCATGGTACAGGGCCTTCGATATAGTCACGATGTTCTTCAGAGAATACTTCATGGCTTTTCTCGGAATCCGCCCTTCCCTAAAAGCGCGCTGTTCAGCTACAGCGTGTCTCAAAAGGTCAAATAATGCCTCCGTCGCCAAGATGTCAGAGTTTCTCTTGTTAGTCGCAAAATCCTTCATAATGGCGTCTTTCGCATCACTCCATGCTCTCTGTCTGTGAATCACCCACTGTTCATGCGCACACCACCTTTCAAGTGTTCGCTTGCTGAAGCCATACTTATCAGCAATTGTTTTTAGACTCATGCCTTTAATAAAGTCGGTAAAACATCGGTTTCTCTCTTCTGCCGTCTTCATGCATACATTTTCTTCGCTGTAAGCATAAAAATCCACAGGCTAAATTTACGGGATCGTTTAAAGTCGTGTCCGAACACAATAAATTTTGTTCGTACAACCGGACCCGTCCTGAACTTAAGTCCTAACGCTTGATATTGTATTTGATGGTATTTGTTAGTATTTGGTTGTCATAGCTGGTAACGATCCTTACGCTCAGAATCAGGCAAAAAATTAGCAAGGGTTGGTTTAGTGACAACTTCAGAACGGTGGCAATCCGTAGAAGAGATTGCCGGTCATCTTGGTGTTAGCAAAGAGACAATTTATCGGTGGCTAGAAAAAAAGAAAATCCCAGCCCACAAAGTCGGGAAGCTTTGGAAGTTCCAAGTGTCAGAAGTTGACGGGTGGGTCAAGAGTGGTGGCGCAAATGATAAAAAGGACGAGGGTAAATAGCGTGGCTAAAAAGAAAGTTACTAAAGCAGCCAAAAAGAAAAAGAAGACTTCTACTGCAAGTTCAAAAAAAGTGGAGAGCTATGAGCACCAGGGGTCAAAACGATTGAATAACCCACAAGTAGGCTTGGTAAATACCAAAACTGCTAAACAAGAGAAGATCAAAAAGTACAATTTTGATCCCCATCTAGAGCCGGAGCTACAATGGGCCGGAAAGTTTGAAAGAAACTCATTTGAATTGCCATCGACTTCTTTGCATATTCACGAAAGGGTTGATCCAAAGACAATAATTGATGCTGTAAGAAGTAAGAAATACCTTAACTGGGAACAGTTGAATCTGTTTAATAAGCCTATCAATAAACTGGATTTTGTAAAAGAAATTCAGTTCTACCAGCATGAAAAAGATTGGACGAACAGGCTTATATCGGGCGACTCCCTAATGGTGATGAATTCATTACTTGATCGGGAAAACATGCATGGAAAACTCCAGATGGTATATATTGATCCACCTTACGGAGTGAAATACGGTTCCAATTTCCAGCCCTTTGTTAATAATAGAGGAGTAACGGACAAAAAAGATACTGATCTGTCACAAGAACCTGAGGTTATAAAGGCCTTCAGAGATACTTGGGAACTAGGTATTCATTCTTACCTGTCCCATCTCAGGGAGAGACTCTTACTATCAAAAGATCTCTTGAATGAAAGTGGATCTGTTTTTGTTCAGATTTCTGACGAAAATGTCCATCATGTAAGAGAGATTATGGATGAGATATTTGGTGCAAAGAATTTTTACAGCATGATTGTGTATCAAAAAACTGGAGGACTTGCCAGGGGAACTCTACCAACTATATGCGATTTTGTACTGTGGTATTGCAAGGATAAGAAAAAAGCTAAGTTAAGGACATTGTATCAAAAAAAGGTGCTCGGTGATGTTAGTAAGGCAATTACGCCCTGGTTTGTGGAGATGCCTGATGGAACCTTTAGGCCTTTAAGCAAAGATGAAAAGAAGGACCCGAGTATTGTTAGAGAGGGCCGAATTTTTAGACCGGGACCGCTAAAAAGTGAAGGAGCGAGTAAATCCTCATTTGACTACACTTTCGATGGTGAATCTTTTCCAGTTGGGGCGAATAAGCACTGGAAAATTAGTCACGAGTCTTTAGATAGAGTTGCAAATGCGGGCAGAATTTTTAAGCTAGGGAACACCATACATTGGAAGTACTTTGTAGATGACTACCCGGTATCGCCATTTACTAATGTTTGGACTGATACGCAACAGGGAGGTTTTAGTGATCAACGGCTCTATGTTGTGCAAACAGGTACAAAGGTCGTTGAGAGATGCATGTTAATGTGTACCGATCCCGGCGACATGGTTTTTGATCCAACTTGTGGATCTGGCACCACCGCCTTAGTAGCAGAAAAATGGGGGCGAAAATGGATCACCTGTGACACCTCTAGAGTAGCGATAGCACTAGCAAAGCAAAGAATTATGACATCTACTTTTGACTACTACAGCTTGCAGTACCCTGAAGAAGGTGTCTCAAGTGGTTTCATTTATAAAAAAGTTCCTCATATTACTTTGAGTTCAGTCGGTAACAATAGAAAATTGGATAACCCAACAAACAGAGACATTGCTGAAAAATATATTCGCGAAGGAGCACCTCAGGAGACGCTTTTTGATGACCCTATTGTTGATAAAGAAAAAGCTAGGGTATCAGGGCCATTTACTGTGGAGGCTGTTCCTGCACCTACGGTCAAAAGTATCTACAACGAAAGTAGCGTGTTTGCTGAAATAATGAACAGCCCAGCTGACT
>CBDUOS010000025.1:0-28861 GCA_965368905.1 uncultured Bdellovibrionales bacterium
ACAATCTGCAGGCCATTGCCGATTCATTGGGTAAAGGCTCAATGGGTGTTAACAGAATTGCCAACGGAGCCGGTTCAAGAAACCGTGGGCGCCTCGGCCCCGACGGAAAACCTCTGGGCCCCAATGCGCGTCGCAAAATCGTAAGAGGTTCTGATACCGACAGATTTCGCAATCTTCTAAAAGACCGCTACGGTCGCTACATCAGTTCACAAAAGATCGAGTTCGGCGCCGCCAGCTCACATATGTTCAAAGGCATGTGCTCGCACTACGCCAACTACGCGGTCAAGAACCGAATCCCGACTTATAAACATTTGGGCTGTGGTAAAAAGTAAAAGTCTTCTTAAGAATCGATTTTATTCAAAAAACTGGTAACTGAAAAGTGGGTTTTCTTTATAGAAACTCTCTAAAAGATGAATGCGATGCTCTTCGGCGCCAACAAAATTGATGGTGAACCCTATTTTTCCATTTTCATATTTTCGAAAAACAATTCTTTCTGTGAGAACTTTTTTTGTTTTTGAATCAGAGATCTCTACATGATGAATACTGTATGGGGGGATAATGAACATTTTTTTAATATCGCTCTTCCAGAGCGTATCATTGTCGTTGTACCCTTTATTTATGTTCACCAAGGCTTGTTCAATCTGTTTCTTTGAATCCGTTTTAATTTTACTTTTATAGGCCTGTTCAAAATGGGCTTCCGACCAAAAGTAGATAATTTTTTTAACTTGCCCCTTTCTATCAATATGCACCAGAGCCGCGTCTTTCATGGTTTTCTCATCCACTTTGACCTCAATATGGGCCAACACCCAAGGCTTTAGAAAAGCCGCCCCCAGAGCCCTTACCTTTGGCCCAAACAGACTCTTGCGAATGCCCGTCCTTTTCACACCTCGGACCTATGGTCAAGTTCACGATGCTGGGTTGTCGGTCGCACAGTCTCCAGCAAGAAGTTCTCTGTTAAAAAATCATCCAGTGGAACATCGGTTTTATTATACTGCTTTATAAATGCAGCAAAATCTCGATCGAGTTGATCTGTGGACTGAATGACGTAAGTCGTATCACCCTCTCCACTTTTTTCGAGATGAGCACAACCAACCAATAAAACAACTAAAAAAAAGAGGCTAGATAGAGCCTCTTTTGTATTCTTTAATATCGACATTTCTTAAATTTCTGCAGCAGTTTCTTCGACTTCTTCTGTTAGCTCTGCACTTTGGTCTTCCTGTGGTTGTTCAGGAGCTGGTTCTTCGATTGAAATTCCAAAAGGATCTTCACAGTATATGTTATGAGGTACTCCATCGGTGTTATTGTCTTGAAAGTTGTTTACGCCCTGATTATTACGACTAAAATAAAGTTCATTACCTAAGCTTCCCCAGTTGATACCAAGTCTCTCTTTAGCGCGAAGACCCGTGGCACTAATTACCGGAATCGTGGGGTCATTTGCCAGTAATTCTTCAGCGTAAACTTTTGCATCGGTACTAAGACTCAGTTCATCTGCATTTCGATATACATAGATTTGAAAGTCTTCACTAGACGTGACAAGGGAGTTGTAATTCGAATTACCCGGTACAAAATAGGATGCATCATTATGCTCAGCAGAAATCTGCTGTACTACGTAGGTGATACTTGAGTCTCGAGTGGATAAATCGCCAGCTTCGGTCACTTCATAACAAACCATACGTGCAAGAAGCCCTTGGTCAGGATTTGCGGCAAACAACAGGTTTGTCCAAAAAATGATGGTAAAAAACAAAAACGATGATTTCATATTGTCCTACTTCCTTTGATGAGTTCTTAACCCAATAACAATTCAATTCGAGTGCCAATTGGAAAATCCGAACTAATTTCTTGCCTTTAGAGGTATCTGATCACTGACTATTTTGGAATCCCTATTGAAATACCTACAAAAGTGTAAACAGAATTTACAATTTAGATGCAATTTACGCCTTTTCTAAAAGAGAGGCCATTGCAACTGTCTCGTATCGAGATAATTGTCTCATAAATTCCAGATTTACTCTGAAATCACTTATAATTACGGAACAGGGGGAATTATGGAGAAAATAGGCTTCTATAGGGTCTGCTTTTGGCTTTTTATCACTACATTTTTCTGTGGAAACTTTGCATTTGGAGATTTCATTGCCTGTCCACAAGTTCAAGCATATGGGCATCTTGCCGGTGATTCGTGCGGAGAAGAATATGACGAAAATAATCCTTTTAACCCATGTATTGTATTGCGTGCCAGTCGACCATTTCACGAAAAAATTAGACAAACACTACAAGACGAATGTCAGACTGAACAAACCGTGGCCCGCATTGAAGCCGAACACGAACAGCGTGTACAGCAAGCACTCTTTGCAGGAAATCAACGACCACTTTTACAACTTACTGCTCATCAACAAGAGGTAATGCATCGATTACGACCCAATGAATATGGCGGCCCTGAAGGAGAGACCGGACCTGCTGGAGGATATCGCAGTGACGATTGCATCGGAAATCACGTTAGAGATTTTTTAGTTAGTCGATCTGAAGCGTGTAATCCAGATCATGTTCGCCAAGCTTGTGGTGAGGAGGATGGCGGATCTCAAAAAGTAGCCGAAAGAGCGTTGGAGAGAGCCAATCGTTCAACCGAAACTGCAATGTCTTATAGAACTCCTTCTGCGGCTTTAGAATTTGCCCGAGAACGGGTTACAATTCTTGATGGACTTCGGCTGGAACTCAAAGATTCAAACATGGCATGTTCAAATGCTATCACTGCCTTGCAAAGTCCTCAATGCTTGCAAATGTATGACGAATTTTTCAATGACCCGCAAAGAGCTGACCTTGTTGGAAAACTCTGCACCCATCAAGGATTGTATAATAATGTTCAAGAATTTGTAGCTTATATGAACAGTCAAATCGCAACACCTATTTACAATATGTCAACGGCACACATTAAAAACCGTCAGGCTGAGGATGCTGTGGCCGAAGAATTTGTTAAGCTTTCTAATTATATCGTTCGCGTGCAAGAGCAATTAAACCCTTCACCTGATAGAACTACAGCATCTGAAGGCGACTAAATGAGTTTCATATCAATTGTTGTATTTTTTACTGTTCAAATATGTTTCGCCGATGTCGTTGATGTCTCTATCCACAGACGTTGTGATCCAATCTATCAACCAAAAGAATGTATTGGTCAACGCTCAGATCTCAAAGATCAACTTTCTCAGGATGTTGGAATCAATCTCCCACGAGAAAATGGATCGATGCGAAAGTATGAGCTCCTCGCAGTCGCTATCTCCCCAACAGGCCGTGTAAGTGTTTCCTCCGTTTCGGTTGACCCATCAAATATCAATGCAGGAGGAGATACGCCAGCTCCTCCTGGAGAACAACCTCGTCCCGGTGGTGGTGAACAACAAACCGGTGGTGGCTTCAGCGGATTAGACAATGGAGGTGGTACGCAAGCCGCATCGGTCAACACACCGGCGGTGTCGGTGCAGAACCCTGGAGGTGGCGTTTCCACTTTGGATGGAATGGTTTATGCAGATGAGCCTGAATTAGAAGATATGAAGGCGCCGGGTACCAATTCGCCGGGACCAATGGCGATGCAGCTTCCGATCAATGCGGCAATCGGTGCGAACCAAGGTTTGGACACCGGTGGTGGTTCGAGCGGTTCGAGCGGTGGACGTTCACCTGCAGCTGCCGGTGGTGGCGGCGCGAGCTCGGGGCAGTTTGGTGAAATTGATAATAGTCCGACGCCGACTCGTTCGGGTGAAGGTGGCATCACGGGTCAGTTGAAAGCCTTGGCTGCGGCACTCGGTAATGGTGCGATGAGTGTGGCTGGTTCACTAGGGTTGGATGGCGGTGGTTCCGGAGACGGTTCGGATCGTAGCCCCAATGGCAGAGTTGCAAAAGCCGGCGCCATCGGACAGGTTGTGCAAGTCACCGAAGCCGATCGATTGCGTGATCTTTTAAAAGATCGTTATGGTCGTTATATCAGTGGCTCAAAAAATATGGAGTTTGGGTCAGCGGGCAGTCATATATTTGAAGGCATGTGCGGACATTACTCGGCCTACGCTGCTAAGAACAGAATACCAACCTACGAACGGTTGGCTTGTGAAGAGAAATAATTATTATTCTGAAATTCTCGGAAAGTAAGTGGCCCGGTCAACTGCTGTATCGACGCCCGGAGTGGTGCCGTAAGCACCATTTGCATAAATGACATGGGTTAACACATCTGTAAAATCATAGCGATCATTACAACCATCGTAGTTGAAAATAGGATCATAATCACATCCCGTCCCCTCTGCACCCGACACATGAGGATCATAAGTGACTCCTTCTGTGGTCGCATAAGCTACGAAATCAACCAAAGTGTTCCACTCTCGTATGTAAACATCAATGCGTTGACGAATTTCTGCTGCGGAATCCAAACACTCAATGGTCCACTCTGATCGCCCCGGATGCATAGCGCCGGTGCCATCATAAACAGTGCCAGAGAGATCATCGATGGGGTCGACAGCGTAAGGTTCATTCGATGTGGTGGCCGAAAAGAACCCACTGTGAGTATGCCCATTGGCAACTCCTGGTTCATCATACCAGTTGGCCCAAGTTGAAAAAGATGACGATACGGTACTGATGTTGGCTGCTAATTCTAAGACATCATTCAAACCGACAGGATTGAGTGATGCTGGATCTTTCGGAACTCTCTTTAACTCAGGAAGAGGAATCTCTGGGAACGTCTCATTGAAATAAGTCCATGAAGTGTCTAAGTGAGGAGAAATACACGCAGCAAAATCCCCATCCCATGTCCCCGACTCCACCGTGACCGTCACCTCAACGCCATCGTCATCACTTGTTGTATAGGTTTTATTACCGAAGCAACAGTTTGGTAACTCTGAGCTACTGACCCGATGATCATAAACACAATCGAATCCAAGTCCATCGGGTTGCATGCTCAGCTCAGGATGTTGAGTACAAGCGACCAGCCCATCTGTCACGGCACCTTCGACATCAAATTCAAGAGCCGGTTCGGCCGAAGCAAAGCAAGATGTTAATGTCGCTGGCTCTACAGACGTGTCCCGTACGATGTCGACCGTTTCTGGACCATTACCAGAGCTATGGTTCCAGAACCACGACGGTTTGATACGAATGTGATCACACATCCCCGGAGGGGCATTGTACTGAAGTTTCAGATCATGAAGGTAAAGATCCAACTCCATCACGTCAAGAATGCATTCGATGTGTTCATTGTCTGTGGTATCAGCATCGATAAAGCAGTCTGCACCCCACTCACCTCGTTTATTTAAATAAGCAGAGAATTGGTCTTCTGTTATTATATTTACCCAAAAGCCAGTGGTTTCAACTTCGCCAATAGGAACATCGTCGATTGGTTCATCCACAGGAGGGTCATCCACAGAAGGGAGAGATCCATTACCGTCGTCATCTTGACTCGAACAAGAGACTATGGAAAATGAGAAACTCATGATCAGAAGTAATTTTAAAGTCGCTTCAAAGACTCTTTTCATAAAAAACCCTTTGCATCTTCAAGGAAAGATCTCTTAAGACATATCGGACATCGGGTTCACTGTATTAAGTCTAGATAAAGGACCAAGGCTTTGGTCCCGAGAATCATTCTTCAGGTTTGTTTTTCTTGGGGGTCACCGCGAAGTTGATCAAAGACGCTCCCGCCTCGGTGATCGTGTACATCACTTTCTTTATGGTTAGAAAATCGATTTCTTTGTCGGCCTGCATGGTGACTCGTCCCCAGGCGTAGCGCTTGGCTCGCTCTTCTTCCCTTTCTTCTTCGGTCATCTCAGACATCTCTTTATTGCCACCAATGGCGTCTTTCAATGCGTTCTTCAGCCCAGACTCCATTTCTTGCTGCTTTTCTTTAATGGCTTTTTCTAAACTTTCTTGCAAAGGCACGATCAGCCAATGCTCTTGTTCTTTAACAGTTTCAAAATCAGCGACGGCAGTGTCATCTAAAAATATTTCATCTTGGGTGACCACAACCACGTGGGCGGGCTTGAGTTTTTTAACTGCAGACGCCTCAGGCAGGGGAACCGATTTTTTAAGCTGGATTTCTTCCACTCGATAGTTTTGCAAAAGAAACACCGCTAGCACAGTAAACATATCCACCATGGCTGTCAGCGAAAGCACCACAACCAAACTTTTTTTACCGACGCTCATATGACCGCGACGGTTTCTTTTTCCTGGGGCATAAATTGCCATTACTCAGCTCCTCCGGTGGCCACTGAAACAGCGGGAAAGCCCGACTGCAACAGCATGTCCATTCCCTGAATTAAAAAATCGTACTTCAACTGCTCTTCAACAGTGATCACAGCATCCACTTTATCAGGGTAAGCTTGCTTAATATCCGAGAACTTTTGCAAGATCTCATCTTTGTTGTACTCACCATTGACCTTATCAATGGTGTATTTCTGTTTTCCAATAATGATTCGGTAGCCCGCTTCTTTGACATCCACACGAAAGGGAACATCCGACCTGGGAGGAGGTGGTGTTTCTTCTTCCGTGTTTTGTTTTCCATAAATCGAGCTACCCAGTTTGATCATCGAGACTTGGGTCCATACCGCAGTAATCAAGAGGAATGTGATCATCACACTCATCAAGTCGATAAAAGGCACCAAGTTCAAATCGAACGTGGCCTCTTTTTTACCGTTTCCTCCATCACTAACTTGAGCCATAAGTCCCTACCTTTAAATCCTTAGGATTTAATTTTATCCCGATTGGAAGCAACAAGATTGATCAAACTCATGCTACTTTCTGTCATCTCATTCAATATCAAAGATATTCTGTGTTGAAATATTCCATAAGTTGCGATCGCCAAAACTGCCACCATCAGACCAAAAGCCGTACAGTTCAAGGCCTCTGAAATACCTTCAGAAAGAAGTTCTGCTTTTTGCGCATCATCGGCCGAAGACACCCCTCGGAAAGCTGTAATCATCCCAATGATCGTTCCAACCAGTCCAATCAATGTTGAAAGGTTACCAAACACAGCCAAAAATGAAACCCAACCTTCCACTTTCGGAGTGTCTCGAAGAACAGCCGCATCCATGGCCACCTGAATCTCTTCATCCGGTCTCTTGTTCATGACTTGCACCAAACCAGCTTTCAATACATTTGTAAGCGGTGATGGTTTGCTATCACAATAAGCGATCGCTTGTTGAATATCTCCTCGAAGGATCATCCCAAATAAGTTCTCGTTAAAATCTTTTTTATCTATACTTGCATCTTTAAGGGCCATGATCTGTTTGACGATAACCACAAGAGTGAGAATTCCCACAATCGCGATAAAATACATCGCCGTTCCACCTTCATCAAAAGCACGCAGCACGAAATTCTGCGTCTCCTCATTGGCCATTACTTCTGCCATTGTCTCGGTTTCTTCCACCTTTTACCTCCCATTATTATCACTTAGACTGAAAAGCTAAGGGATAAATTACATTTACTACTTGGTTTCGCGGCGGCTCTGGGAACCTCCACGTCTTTAATCTATTTAAAATACAGCCGGCCACAGCACGACTCTTAAGTGAGGAATCTCCCCAATTGATCGAAGGACTTCCGACCACACGACCCAATTCACCAATATCGAAGTTCAGCTTCAAAATACCAGATAGATTCGGGTTTCTATTCAATTCACGTTCATAACAAGAACGAATCGCACGCGAGTTATCAAAAAAGACTTTTCGAATTCCTTCACGGTCAATTTGACCACTGAACTCTTCTCCATCTCCACCAGGAATGATAGTGACAGCTTTACGATCACCTAGACCACCGTCACTAAAACCTCCAGCACCCAATCCGTTCCCACCTTTTTTCAAGCCAGAAACACCAACATTAGAACGTCCATTTCCACCAGCTCCGGTATCTTTAAATTTAGAACCAAGACCTTTTCCTGCTCGATCTTCAGCGAATCCTGATTGACCTGTGGCTTGGTCAGCCAAACCTGCCAACTCGCCACCACCATCGTAAGACTTATCCAGTCGATCGTTTCGTCCGGCGGTTCCAAAGGCACTAAAGATTCCTGACTTTTTCAGCTTTCTCTCTGACTGTGCCTGCGCCCCCTGCTTCTTTGCAGTCTTGATCGCTCCGCCTTTTTTAACAGAGGTCACTTGGTTGGTTTTCTTACCGTCTTTCTTTTTCAAAGACATCGGACTGGCGTCACGGCCCGAACCACGAGCTCGGGCATTTTTACCGGCCTTCTTCTTTTTTGTGACCCGTTTCCGCTTCGACTTTTTCGACATGTCGAGCTTCGCCTTCTTCTTAGGCTTCTTCTTGGTCAACTTGACGATCTTTTTGACCTTCTTCTTAGGCTTCTTCTTTTCAGGCGGTGGTAATTTTATTTTTACCTTTGGTGGCGGCTTGGGAGGATTGGTAATGATTAGAGCTGTTCTAAACTCCTCCTCATCCGGCATATCCAATTGATCCAACTTATTTAGAGCCACCCACAGTGACAATATTCCAGATAATACGATGGCCAGCAGAACCGCTAAAAATCCATTACTTGATAAATCCAAGAATGGAATAATGACTGGCTTTGGTGCCTGCGAGGCATAGCGAACAATAATTTCAACTTCGCCACCCAACTGAATTCTTGCAAGCTCCCCTTGCTGAAGCACAACACTTTGCCCAGAACCGCGACCGACATTGGCCAATTGATTAAAAGGCGTGGCTTGTTGCTCGCTGACCAAGGTTCCTTCCATGCCTGGATAAAGCATGATCTGCACCTGGTTGTTAATATTAATCAACGGAGCCTTGTTCACATTGGATGCAATCAACGGCACCACAACATCACAAGAGGGGTGGGTTCCGACTGTCACAGGACCATTTTCTGTAAAGTGATGGGCCGAGATCACTCTCTCGCGCCATGCAACCAAAACTTCAACGGTCGTCCCTTTTGTGGGTCGAATAAACTCATTAACATTTTTATAAGCACTTGGCGGAGCAAATGTATTTTTGCTCAACGCTTTGCCAGTACCGACAACAGCTGTTCCCGCCTCAGCCTGCACAGCCTCAGGTGTCTTTTCTTTCGGCGGATCCACTTTCGCTTTTTCAGCCTCAGGCACTTCCAAAGTGGCGTGCTGATCCGGGCCGCTACCACTTTTCTGATCATCTGAAGGAGTTTCCACAATTGAAGTGGCAGTTGTCACCTCCATCTGGCCTTCTTCAAGATAAAACTCAATCGTAAACTCACCCAGAACAACTTTGTCACCGGGCTGAATTTGAGCTTCTAGAATTTTATCATTATTTTTATAAGTTCCCTTTTCAGAACCCAAATCACAAACGACGTATTTTTCTCCGCGTTTTTCTATGGAGGCATGGATCGGTGATGCATCTCCAGATAAGGTAATGTGCGCTTCTGTCTCTGAGGAACCTAGTACAATATGGTCTTGGTCGGTTTTCTTCTCATCAACCAGCTGTCCACCCTTATAAATTTTTAAAACCACTAACTGAGCCAAAATTTACTCCTTATCTGGTTTCTTCAGCTGAATTCGACTTCCTTCTTCAATTTCAGTAGCGGTTTCACGCATCTCCGGAAGGAAGTTCTCACGCAAACGAATCAATCGTTTGTAGTTGAATTGTTTTTTTTGCAATAGATAAAGAAGGTCTGGTTTTTGATTTTGCCCTTTAATCAATTGATCTTCAAAGTTAATCGTGGTTCGCTTCTGCTTTCCACTTTTACCTTTCTTTTGACCAAAGACAGGAAATGCCATTAGACATGTTAGGATGATCGAAATAAATATTTTCGTATAATGCATCATCTTGCTGCCGCTACCTTACGTTGTAATTCCTTTACTTTTCTCACCACGTACTTGTCAGTCGGGTTCAAAAACTCAATCTTATTAACTATCTGACGAGCTTTCTCATAGTTTTTCATATATTCAACTAACAAGATAGCATAATTTAAATTGGTCGAGATATTTCTAGAATCTCGTGCCAATGCTTTTTCATAAACCTTTTTGGCCTCTTCATACTGACCATGAGTCCGTAAAATAATTCCGTAGTTGTTTGCAACAATGTCATTATCACCCATGCGCGAATAAGAATCCTCGACCAGAGGCTCGGCCTCGACATAGTCCATATACTTCACATAAATACTGCCCAAGTTCGCTTGCACAGAAACATTACCCGAATCGATATTGTAAGCCTCTTTAAAGCTTGCAAGCGCAGACTCCAAGTTTCCTTCTCTTAATAAAATGACTCCGATATTGTTATAGAGACCAGCTTCACCTTTGTGTTTTTCCAGAGCTTTCTCAAACATAATTCGAGCCGCTCCGTATTGATTTTGATCCATGTGATAAATGCCTAGCATCGACAGCGCACGTAGATCGTACTCATTTCGTGAAAGAATTTTTGCTGCTTCAGAAAGCAATTCTCTATATCTTTTTGCCTTGTACAATTTTCGAAGTTGAGAGTGGTCACCACCGATTTGAGCCTGACGTTCGGCCAGTTCGGCCTTCTCCTCTTCATCCAGGTTTACACCTTTTTCCTCTGGCTCACTGGTTGTCTTCGATCCTGATTGACAGGAGACCATCACCCCTAAGCAGAACAGTATTACGAAAATGTTCTTCCACTTTGCCATCTACTATATCCCCATCAAGTCGACAATTTGTCCGACATCGTTGATTTCACCGGCATTTTTGAACCCTTTCGGGTCCAAGCGATAAAGTGCCTGAGCACTTTCGATCATAGGATCACCGTAGGCCTTCAAGTCGACACCTTTATTAAAGGCCGAGCGGTAAGCACCGATAGCTTTGTTTAAAAACTCGGTCTCTTGCTGCTTGGCCATCGCTTTAAATTGCTCACGCACCTTCCCTTTGGCGTACTCGCGAGGACTCGGAATGTTTTTAAAAGTGTTCCCGATAATCTCATAAGATTCCGCCTCGGCGGCCAGAGCCGCCACAATCATTGGTCCGTAGTCAAACTTAATGACTTTTGCCATATCTTTAATCAGGCGTTTTTGAACAGCCTTCATTTTATTCAAACCTTTGGTGATCGAACTGTCCGTTCTTCCCAATCGAGTTTTTCTCATCTCATTAAGCATTTCACGAGAAATGCGGAACTGTGATTGGGCGGCATAACGAGCCCCAATTTTTCGACCTCGAGAGGTGTTGTTCACCACTCGAATCACCTTTTTATGCCATTCTATAGCCTTACCGACGCGACGAATTTTCGAATAAAAATCAGCGATATAGTAATGGGCTTTAATCATTCGCTCCAAATTCGGCGAGTTTGACTTAATGAATTGATCGTATTGATAGATCGCCTTTGAATATTGTTTTTGACGGCGATACATCTCGGCCTTGGCCCACGAAGATTCTTGCTTGCCCTTATTTTTGGCCTTATCTAAGTTGGCATACAGGTTATAAACCTTGAAAGCTCGGCTGTATTCATTCAGGGCATCCCAAATCACTGCCGCATTAAAGAGAGCGTTGATCGCTTTTTTACCCTTTGCATTTCGTCCATAGGATTCATAGTAAATGGCAGCCTCTTTCAATTGACCCATTTTTTTATACATCTCACCAAGGCTGTTACGCGCATCTTGTTTGAGACTTAAAATAGCTTTTCGACCAGGCTTCGCAATCACTTGTTTGTACATTTTTACTGCATCAAAAACAGCTCCCGCTTTTGCATAGTTGGTCGCAGCATTAAACAAAGCTGAGTGGGCTTGATCTGAACGAGGGTTACCCTTAGCAAAAGCCTCAAACGATTTCGCCGCCTTTAAGTTGTTACCTGCTTTCGAGTACTTATCAGCCACCAAAAATCGTGCCTTCTGCAAATTGACCTTTAGGTCTTTACCAAACTTGGACTTAGCAATCGTCGGATTGGCCAAAAAGCTTTTGCCATCCGCTTGGTATTTATCCAGATCATCACGCAGACGATGAATATCCATAATAATTTCGGCTGAAATAATCGCATCCTGAGAACGCGGACGCTCATTTACGATTTGCTTCAAGACCGTAATCGCTCGATCAAACTCGTTGTGAGCATAATAGATGGTTCCCAAACGCCTCTTGATCTCAAGTGCTTTCTCACCTTTAGGAAAGTTCTTCAGATAAAGAATGGCCGCCTTCTCAAAGCTCTGCACAGACGGACTAAAAGGAATTTTCTCCAATTTGTTTCGCAAATTCTTTTGTCGCGCTTCCATAACTTGGTTTGAAGGAAGACCTTTCTCACGAGCCAAAACGTTGTTGGTCACCGCTTTTTGAAAATACTTGCTTTTCGGGTCGCCAACGGCCACTCGCTCATACTGTTGAGCTGCACCTTTGTAATCTTGAAGATCGTACAAAAGCTCACCGTAAAAGAAGAGCATTTCGCTGTAATTCTTGGCACCCTTAAAGTAGGCCAGGTACATTTTATAAGAACCAGCTGCTAACTTCTTCGAGTAATCTGTTCGTGCATTAAGAGCCTGTTGATGCAAGCGCAAGGTGGAGTTTCTGAGCGTACTCTCTTGTAGATCGAAATTTTCTTTAATGACCTGTTGGTTTCCTTTATTCGCATCCGCCCATGCACTACCGGCTCCGAATTGATCCAACCAAGTCGACAATTCTTTTCTAAACTCTTTCACCTTACCCGTCGTACCGTAATCCTGCACAATCTGATACTGGTATTTGGCTGCTTTAGGCGCCTCAGGGTTCAGAGCAATCAACTGCTTAAATAGATAAACTGAAGCATTTAAGTTACCAGAGTAGGAGTACCGATAAGCCAATTGATCAATCATTACCAATGTGCGTTTTTCAGAGCGGGAAATATCGTAGAAATCATCATAGGCTTGTTTATAACGACCCGTTTGCTCATAAAAAGAAACAAAGTCTCCGATTGCCTCTTTCGCCAAACGAAGTTTATCGATCGCTCGAGTTCCCTCAACCGTTTCTTCGGTGACATTGGCCCGTGAAACTTTAATCACTTTCACCAAGGTCGCCAGAGCTGTTTTGTAGCTACCCAATCGGTAGTGACACCAAGAGGCCTTATAGAGCGCAAAGGTGTAGAGGCGAGATTTTCTTCGCTTCACTACGCTCATGTATTCAGGCATCGCCTTTTTCCACTGCTCTTTCTCAAAATAGTATTCACCAAGTGCAAAGTGAGACTCTGCCACATATACACTTTTGGGAAACCGTCGAGTCAGCTGCTTATAATAACTTTCACCCTTTCTAAGGTTTCCGATCTCAAAGTTGTTATAACCAAGAAAATAAAGAGCCTGAGGAACCTTACGATCTTTTGGGAAATCACGAACAAACCACTCATAAAGGCGAATCGCTCTCTTATGATAGTTCCGCACCTCTCTGCGACTTGGAGGCCGAGGTTTTCTTTTCAATTTCCCCGAATTGTAGGCCGCCAACTTTTTATCGTAATCGTCCTGCAGTTTAAAATCGATGATTTGGGCTTTTTCTACATATCTTTCACCCAGTCGTAACCAGATCTCACCTCGACTTCGACTTCGCTTGTACTGACGAGATAACTTATAAAGTCGACTGATCTCTTCATCAACAAGACGGTTGTATTCCGTCTTTAGTGGATTGTCGTCATAGACGTAAAACTTCTTCGAACTCGGTGGTTTAACCAAACCAACGTTTCTGGCTCGCACCCGCTTTCTCTGCAGTTTCTGAGCCTCAGGAACTTGCGCACGAAGCTTCCGAAGGGTTAAGTTACCCATCTTCTTTCTTTTACCCGTTGTCTGAGCTACAGCCTCGGGGCTGATTCCCAGCATTCCCAACACTAATATTCCAATAATTAGGTTTTTCATGCTCCTACCCTTACTCACAAGCTTGTACTCCAACATAGTGGTAGTTTCCTAGCTCATCCAACCAGTACTCACCCTGGAAAGGCCAGTACTCATATCCATTTCCAATAAAGAAAGAACGACTTTCCTCATCCGTAATTTGCTTTTTCAATACACCTTTACCGGCTAGCTCTTTACGGACAGCTTCTTTCTTACCACTCACCATCTCAAATTTTAGGAAATCACTTTGCTCAAAAAAGTCTCGCAGTTCAGACTTCAAGCGACGCAAATGGTTTCGCGCCTGCTTTCCAACCACATTCTTAGTACTCTTTAATCGCTTATCTATAACTCGCTTGGCGTATTTTCCAATACCCGAGGTTCGCCACTCGGTTGTTAACTTATTCACTCTCGCCATCTCACCATCTAGGGCTTTGATGTAGTTCAAGTTTCTACGTACATCCGGTCGATTGATGATTTCGTTCAAAACCAACTTTGGTAATCGCGTCGTATACTTCGTCTTTTCTTTGTTACGAGCGGCTTGGTAGTTGGCTTCTCCTTTAAGAACCTCATCCAAATAACTGCGTGACGATGCACTTGATGAAAATCTTCGAACCCGAGAGTTCACAGGCTTGTAGATCTTATCAAAAAGGTTAAGAACCTTACCCATCTCATCGTAGCGACATATAAATAGATAGACCATTCCACGAAGCAACAGAGACTCCGGGGCATATCGGTCATCATAATAGGCCGAGTGCAAAGTATGAAAATTCGACAAGGCCGAGCGAAAATAACGTCCCGAGCGCAACATGCCCCAACTTTGCTCGAACAAAGAATCATGCCATTGCCAAGTGTCTCTTGGGATTTGTCTATAGTATTCGATCGCCTTGTCCCACTTTTTATTGGCGTAATAAACTCGCGCCATTGAGAGAATCGCGTTAACTCGATTTTCATCCGTCACGCCCTTGTTCTCACTGATCTGATAGAGCTCATTAAATGCGGCTAAGGCTTTTCCACCTTGGCGGGCTTCAGAGTAAGCCAATCCCATTTTGTAAAGAGCCTTCGGATAAACCAAGCTTTTTCGATTCACCCGGCTCAAGATTTTGGCAGCCTGACGAAAACGCTTTTCTTTCAAACGCAGTTCACCCAAGCGGTAATAAAAAAGATCTTTCTTTTCACTTGGAAAATCTTTCACTTTGATTTTTGAAATCGTGTATTTCAACAGAACGTCACTGTCCAGCGCATTGCTCAAAAAGGACAACTTACTCAGGGATTGTCGCAAATACTTCGAAGTTCTCCCCGTTCGAATCTCACCAGAGATCACATCATAAAAGACAAACGAAGCCACCTGGTAAAGACCCATTTCCATTAACATCAATCCGAGGATGTACTTGATCTGTGATCCCTCTTTGCGATAACGCGAACTTCTAGTCAGCGAGAACAACAGTTGCGATGACTTTTCATACTCTTTCGCAATCGCCAGTTTTTTCGCTTTCGATAATAGGTCTGTTTTTACTGAACGTCGTCGTCTTTTCGATCGACTCTTTCTCTTTTTTGATTGAGCCACCAAGTATTCTGGTTCTTCCAATTGTTTTTGGATTTCAGAAGTCAAATCCGGCATCTCTTGACTGTTAGCTTCAACCACTGAGGTGAAGATAAAAATTGGTATGAGTAACGCAGCAATTTTTCTCATCTGTACCTCGCTTCCGGAAAGAAGAAACTCAGCCCAACATTCAAAAATAGATTGTTGTAGAGGGCGTCATCTTCTCCGACCAGAGCATTGGTGGTTGCATCTCTGGTTTCCGTTGTTGCTTGAATCATATGAAGGGACATATCCCATCGAAATGCCATCCATTTAGTGATCGCGAAAATCTGACCGGTTCCCAGCTTCACTGTGTAAGAGGAACTCACCGAAGCAATCGTCGTTCCTCCAGAAGAGGCAGCGATTCTTGGGTCAGTCATACCGAAACCAAGTGAGAAATAGAGATCAAATGGAATGATCTTTTCATTAAAGTAAGAGTATTTTCCGTAGATCGGCGTCCACTTGATATCGACTCCGTAGTAGCTATCGGTTGCCACTGAACCTTCCGTGGTCACCCCACGCTCAAGAAGCTCGCTTGTCACGTCTCGATTGTCGTTTTGGATGAATGAATACGTCGCCTCGAGACCAAGTTTCTCAGTGAAGTTGTATCCCAGACGGGTATTCAATCCGTTCCCAACAAAGAAGGCGTCGTTCAAATTGGTTCCACCAGCAAGATAGAATTCAAAGCGCTTCGTCTTTGGCAAATATCGCTTTTGAATTACCGCGATGTTTGAGAAGGTTTCCAGACGCTTTAAATCTTCAATCTCGTCTGGTTGATCTTCTTTTTCTTTTTTAGCCCGACGCTTTTCTCTGCGGGCCTCTTGCTTAGCTCTTTGATCTTCTTTGACCTCTTCTTCCTTGAAAAGACCTTCGATTTCATCGATCGATGAATCTTTGCCCTGTGAGAAGGCGGTTGAAGCAAAACACAGAAGAATAACAAAAATTATGTACTTCATATAAAACCTAACCCGGTAAGTCTCTCCCCAGACTATAGAAAAGATGAGAGAATTTGTAGACTTACCACGAATAACTGGACCAACACCGATGCCACAGCTCGTGTTTTCCAAGACAACAATACTTATGTTACAGGTCTGGACTTATAATAAAATGATAAGTGCTAATGAAAAGTGCAGATCGTAGTTCATCTGACGATCGAAATCACTGACTGGCACATCGGTGGTCACATTATTTGCGGTATCTGCAAGTGGTGATTGGCCACCACTGCTTGAAACGAAAAAGTTGACGCCTTCGTATGCCATTAAGCCAAGGTCGGCTCGGATTCCCCAGTTTTTAGAAAAATAAAATTTCTGCCCGATTCCTAAGTTTAAGGCTGGCGTGGTTTCTCCACCAACGTCAACAACCCCTAAACCAGCAATTCCGTACAAAGAAAGGTTCATAACGAAATCTTTCCAAACCGAAATCTTCCCGTAATAGGGGGTGATCTGATAGTGAGCAAAAAAGTGATACTTCGGTTGCGGTGCAAACTCCATGCGGACGTAGGTTTCACCGGCACCATTATTCAAATCCGTTCCAGCCAACGCCTTACCATTGTCACCCAATCCGTCGGCATAAAGCTGACCTGACAGCAAAATTCCATGGGTCTCTGTTAGATGGTAAGCCAAGTGTCCACCGTAGCGTGTGGTATTGAAAAAAGGCTCGTTCATTGCGTTACCAATGGCCAATCCCAACTCGATGCGTCCGGCTGTGGGAACTAAACGCGATTTCACTGCAACCGCATTGTCAAAAACTGGAAGTACCGATTCGCGCGCCAATTCCTCTTCTGGAAATTCGATTGTGACGGCCCAGGCTTGCCAGCCAAAAAGAAGTGAAACTAAGATGGATGCAAATTTCATTTTGACTCCCCACTGAAGTAGCCATACTTGAGTATCAATTGACATAAATCACGGACAGCACCAAAACCACCTCCGCGACTTGTGATATAATCACACGACTGATGGACTTCATCAACGGCTTCAGGAACAGTTGCTGAAAATCCAACCTGATCTAAAAGTGGAATATCAAAGATATCATCACCTATATAAGCAATCTCTTCGTCCGAAAAACCAGACTCTTTTTTTAGCTCTTCATAGGCCGGACTTTTGTCTAATTTGTTTTCATAAAAATAATCAATTTTAAGATGTTGCGCACGCTTTTGCACGTCTTCAGATTGGCTTCCAGTAATGATCGCTGTTTTGTAGCCGTTGTGCCGAAGTTGGTGAATTCCAATCCCATCTCGCACCGAAAAAAATCTTTTCCACCCTAGATTAGAGTCCAGGATAATTCTGGAGTCCGTCAGGATTCCATCGACGTCCATCACTAACATTTTGATATTTTTAAGCTTATCTGTGTCCATCCACAGAATGATCTAATTTATTTTGGCTTTGATCAAGTCTTGAAGGTGAATGAGACCAAGTGGTTTTTGTGAAGCAGCTTCGACAACAAATAAAGATTGGATCGAAAACTGTTCCATGATGAACAAAGCTTTTACTGCTAATTCACTGGGGTCTATCGTTTTAGGAGCGGAAGACATCAAATCTTTCACTGCTGCATCCAGTGGGTTTTTGTTTTTCTCAAGGTGTCGACGAATGTCTCCATCGGTCACGACGCCGATCAATTGATTATCAGCATTGGTCACACCCGCTACTCCACGCACATCACCACCGGTCATTTTTGCAACAACCGTAACCATTGAATCGGAGTCTTTCACGACCGGCAAACCACCGTTGTCGTGCATGATATCACTCACGCGGGTCAATAGACGCCGGCCCAGCTTGCCACCAGGGTGGTACTCAGCAAAATCCTCTTCTTGAAAACCATTCTTTTTTAACGCAGCCATTGCCAAAGCGTCTCCCATTGCCAGAGTCACTGTGGAACTGGATGTGGGTGCTAATTTCAATGGGCAAGCCTCTTCATCAACCGAAATATCCAAGGTGACTGTCGATGCTTGGGCCAACTGGCTGTCTTTATTGCCTGTCATCGCGATCATGGGAAGACCTTTACGTGACACAAAGCTGATCAAATCATTCAACTCCTGAGATCCTCCGCCGTAGCTGATCACAAGCAAACAGTCATTCTCACCAACCACTCCCAAATCACCATGTGACCCTTCTGCGGGGTGTAAGAAAAATGCTGGAGTCCCGGTCGAGCTCATAGTGGCTGCAATCTTTCGCCCCACATGACCGGATTTACCCATTCCAGCGACGACCACCTTACCTTGGCAATCACAGATCATGTCCACAGCCTTTTCAAAAGTTTCGTCTAAACGATCGACGAGGGCCATTATGGATTGGGCTTCAATTTTAAGAACCCGGCGGGCTTCTTCGATACTACTCATGGCTTCCTACATTGTTGTTGCTTGGTACTCTTCGCGAGATTTTTCCTTTGTCACTTTGTTTGAATCCTGACCTTCAAGGGCTCGGCTCTTCAAAGAAGACTTAACAAAATGTGTAAACAAAGGATGTGGGTCCAACGGCTTCGATTTAAACTCTGGGTGAAACTGCACTCCCACATAAAAAATATGGTCTGGAATTTCAATGATCTCAACCAGATCACGCTCATCGCAGATTCCCGAAAGATCCATTCCGTTCTTTTCAAACAAAGCACGAAACTTATTATTGAATTCAAAACGATGGCGATGACGCTCTTGAATTTTACTTTTCTTATAAATTTTCTTTACCATCGAGCCTTTTCCTAAAGTGCATGAGAAGGCTCCCAAACGCATGGTCCCGCCTTTGTCTCCCGCATTGTTCTGATCGGTCATAAGATCAATAACAAAGTTTCTTTGCCCTTTGACATCTTCGGCAAACTCTCGACTGGTCGCATTTTTCAATCCACAGACATTGCGTGCAAATTCGACCGCGGCCAACTGCATGCCGTAACAAATTCCAAAGAAGGGAATATTGTTTTCTCTGGCGTAGCGAATGGCCACCATTTTGCCGTCCACACCACGTTCACCAAAACCACCTGGAACCAAAACACCGTCAACACCAGCCAAGTTTTTCGCCACATTTTTATCGGTGATTTTCTCTGAGTTGATATAAGTGATATTCACTTTAGCATCGCAGGAGATTCCGCCATGAACCAAAGCTTCGTTCAATGATTTATAACTCTCTGTTAGGTTGGTGTACTTTCCAACGATCCCAATATTCACTTCTTGGCTGGGTGATTCAATAGTTTCAACCATTTTCTCCCACTGGGTCATATCGGGTTCTCGGCTGTCGAGCCCCAACTGATCCACAACCTTTTGATCAAAACCTTCGTTATGCAACATCAAAGGAACTTGATAGATCGAACTGGCATCGTAGGCAGCAATCACATTTTCTGGACGAATACTACAAAACAGACCAATCTTTGATTTTGTCTCGTGAGGTATATTATGTTCACTTCGACAAATCAAAACATCAGGTTGAATCCCGACTTCACGCAAGGCTTTGACCGAGTGTTGTGTTGGTTTACTTTTTAGTTCACCAGCCGCTGCGATGTATGGAATATAGGTCACGTGCACGTACAGAGTGTTGTCCACACCCAAGTCGACGCGCATTTGTCGAATCGCTTCAATAAATGGAAGCCCCTCGATGTCACCGATGGTTCCGCCAATTTCTACAATACAGATCTCAGAACCCTGAGCCGCCTCGTAAATTCGAGATTTGATTTCATCAGTAATATGGGGAATTACCTGCACGGTTCCACCCAAGTAATCTCCACGACGTTCTTTTCGAATCACAGACTCATAAATTTGCCCGGCCGTTGTGCTGTTGGATCTGTTAAGATAAATCGAGGTGAATCTCTCATAGTGTCCAAGATCCAAGTCTGTTTCTGCTCCATCGTCGGTCACAAAAACTTCTCCGTGTTGAAATGGCGACATCGTGCCCGGATCGACATTGATGTAAGGGTCACACTTCATCAAGGTCACCTTGTAACCACGCGCCTCTAACAGAGTTCCCAAACTTGCTGCCGA
Source organism: uncultured Bdellovibrionales bacterium (assembly GCA_965368905.1). Classification (GTDB taxonomy): domain Bacteria; phylum Bdellovibrionota; class Bdellovibrionia; order Bdellovibrionales; family JAGQZY01; genus JAGQZY01. The sequence continues at coordinate 20,248 of CBDUOS010000025.1, forward strand.
CAAACCTTTTCCTATGGACGAGACAACTCCACCTGTTACAAAAATAAATTTCTGTGTCAGTGGCTTTTGACGAGACTGTCGGGCCGACTTTTTTGTTTTTGAAGCTTTTCTCTTTTTAGCCATGTCTCTCCCTTAACTTTTCTTCTACAACAGCAACATCATCTGGAGTATCCACCCCCCAGCTTTCGTAGTCCACTTTCAAAACCTTAATTCGGGCTCCTAAATAAAGAGCTCGCAATTGTTCCAAGCCTTCCATCTTCTCGATGGCTTGAACCGGTGTATCGCAAAATTTTTGTAAGAAGCTCTTTTTATACCCATAGATGCCGATATGCTTCAAGCAGGCAGCCAAATCGCCGTCGCTTTTTTGTCGCGAATAAGGAATGGGGTAACGACTGAAATAAAGAGCTTCATTCTTCTGGTTTAACACAATCTTTGCTGTATTCTCACTGGTCAAGGCTGTCTCATCCATGGCGCGGCCAAGTGTGAACATTTCCCAGTTTTGATCGGCAAGCATGGCCTCCGCCATTTGATCGACGAGGTCCCCAGAGATTAACGGTTCGTCACCCTGTATATTGATGATGTACTCTTCGCTTTGGTCTTTGCAGGCTGCGAAGACACGGTCACTCCCCGAGGCCAAATCTGGATGGGTCATAACGACCTCTACGGGTAATCTGGCACAGGTATCAGCGATTCTTTGGTCATCGGTCGCTACTATTATTTTTTTTATGACTTGGCTTTGAGACACCCCTTCAACAACCCATTGGATCATGGGTTTATCGAGTATTAGGGCAAGGGCCTTGCCAGGAAATCTTTGGGCCCCATACCGCACTGGTATCACGGCAATCACATCAGGCATAAACTCCTAAATACATGAGATCTTTAAACCGCGAGGTATATCAATTCCAACGGGTCTTGTCATTTTTTTTAGCTTTTTTCAGCTCAGATCCAATTCTTGAAGACATGACCGATAACGTCGCTAATTCCCCATTTTTTGAGAGAAGAAAGGGCATAAACAGGAACCCCCAACTGCTTCTCCATTTTCATCACAGCAGCTTTCCACTTCGAGCGCGAAAGCTTGTCAGCTTTGGTCAATGCGACCACGATCTCAAGCCCGGTGGCGTTGCAAAAATCAAGGAGCATCGACTCTTCTTCAGCCCAATTGCGGCGAATGTCCATCACAAGAATCAAACCCTTCAAGTTCTCTGAATTGACCAGGTACTCTTCAATCATCTTTTCCCAGTCTCCACGCTCTGTATGCGAGCGAGCGGCGTAACCATAACCAGGCATATCCACTAACCAGAACTTGCTTTCCACATCGAAAATATTGAGGAGACGAGTCTTTCCAGGAGTTCCACTGACCTTGGCGACCTTCTGACGAGCCAGAGTGTTGATAAATGAGGATTTGCCACTATTGGAGCGTCCGGCAATGGCCACCTGCGGAGTTTTACCCTCCGGAAACTGATCAAAGCGGCTGGCACTTTTCACAAAACGAACTTTTCCCAACGGTGCCTCCTTCCTGAACCCCGTGTGTACCGCACTCTTATTGGAAAATAATCCGAAAAGTTGGATTCCGGACATATTTTCACAACTGAGATCCCAATTCCTTCGAATTCCTCGGTTTCCCCCCTGGCACACCCTTTGTAATGACTCTCCTTCAAAAGGAGGTCCCAATGGAAACTCAACGGGTCCGAGACAACGGAATGATCGTGATGGAGCATGCTTATCTGCTCCCCATCAACAAAAGCACTCAAGAATCTTATTCGGTCGGCGAGTTTATCACGATCGGGCGAGACTCCCACAATAGCATTCAAATTCAAGACCCATTCGTATCGGGACGACATCTGCGTATTGAAAAGCGTAGCCGCGGATACCTTCTGCGCGACCTGCAGAGCCGCAACGGAACCTACCTCAATGGCACCGGTGTGATTGAGGCCTACTTACAAAATAATGACAAAGTCATGGTAGGAGAATCTCTTTTTGTCTTTTCAAAACTGAAGACAAACGAGAGCGGTCTGAAAAGCGCAAACAAAAAGTGGAACCACCAACTGCAAAGACTCCCCGCCATAGCGAATACCGATTACACCGTTCTCGTAATTGGACCCTCGGGCTCTGGAAAAGAAATCGTCAGCCACTGGATACACAAAAGTTCCGGTCGTAGAAATGCCCCCTATGTCACCATCAATTGCAGCGCCCTCAGTGAAAACCTTATTGAAAGTGAATTGTTTGGTCATGTAAAAGGGGCCTTCACCGGAGCAACCGAAGATCGTAAAGGCGCATTTGAAGCCGCACGAGGCGGCACCCTATTTTTGGACGAGATTGGAGATCTCCCTCCCTCTTTGCAACCCAAACTTCTGCGTGCTTTAGAAAATCAAGAGATTCGCCCCGTAGGAAGTGATCGCACCATTCAAACAGACGTCAGAATTGTAGCTGCTACTCATAAGAATTTAAAACAAAAGGTGCTGAAAAAAGAATTTCGTGAAGACCTCTACCATCGCTTAAACATCTGTCGCGTGACGCCCCCTCCTTTGATCCATCGCATGGAAGACTTCGAATCTTTGCTCTATACCTTTGCTAAAGAACAGAAAGTGGGTTTTTCATTTCGCGCCATTGAAAAATTGAAAAATCACAGTTGGCCCGGAAACATCCGAGAGCTGAAGAACGTGATCACTCGCGCGGCCGCCTACTTTCCCGGAAAGAGAATCCAAGAAGAGGACCTTGAGCAATTGATCGAGCACGAGACTGAGCAAAACACCAGCTTTTTCAATGCCGAGCAAGAGGGCCTTCCTCCAATCAAAGAAATTGAAAGAAACCTGATTCTTTCAAAACTGCAAAAACATTTTGGTAATCAAAGAAAGGTCGCAGATGATTTGCAAATGCCTAAGAGCACGCTCAATGACAAATTGAAATACTATAATATCGATCCAAAATCTTTTAAAAAGAGGAGTCGAATTTAGCAGAATTATTTTTCAAGAATAACGTGACGATAATAGACACCGAGGACCACATTGCCCTGCAAATATTCATTGATTCGGTGTCTAATCACTTTTTTAACTTTTTCTTTTCCGATGGGGCTTTGCAGTTCTTTCCAACTGACCTGTTCGAGCACCCTTTGCATTAGATCAATGATTTCGGACTGCTTGGTTTGAATGGCCACCGACATCTCTTCATCACGTAAAACTAAGGAGAACTGGAATTCACCATATGAGGGTTGCCCCTCCACAGATCGCAAATTGATGACCGTTTTAGGAAACTGAATCGTGTGCGACTGGGTCCTAAAGTCGTCAAACAAAGGCACCTGAACTCCATCTGTTGGATAAGAGTAAACTTTTTTGGAAAACTCTTGCATCGTCATGTTGTAGGGTAATTCAAAGGTGGGAAGAACCTTTCCCATGTAAACCAAGACCGCAAAAGGGATTAGCACAGCCACCAGGCCACCAGCGAGATAGTAGCGCTTTTTAGTTTCGTCAGGCAAATTGTTCCACAGTGCTTTATAGGCGGAGGGAACATCAGCCGCCTCATCCACTTCTTCTGAGGCTTCCTCAGAATTGATGACAACTCCAGCAAAGTCGTCATTGGAGATCTCGCCCAGTTCTTCACCAAAACCGGGGTCCACTTCAGCCAGTGCCTCATCGATGTCAATCTCTTCTGCAGAATCGACTGCGCCAAGGGCATCCGCTAAATCCTCATCGATCTCCATTTCTTCCTCTTGAGAATCTGTTGTTTCGTTCTGGTTTTTAGCACCTTCAACTTCATCTCGTTGCAGATCGGTCGCCTCATTCGGATTTTCATCCGTACCAGCTTCTTTTTTTTCTTCGTCCTCGTCGGCCATACTCTTCCTATTATTGTTGAATCCCATACTAAATTGAACCCATTTACAAAGACAAGACATAGGTCGCAATAGCTCCTGGACTAGACTCAAAAATTTATACGAAAAAACCGAATAGAGGGTGAGTTATCTATCAAAGGGAGAACCAATGAAAGCTTTGGCCTTAATTCTATTTTTACCACTGTTCACTGGGTGCATGCTTCTGCCACAACCTCCGGCACAAGCTTCTCGAAGAATTCCGCCTGTGGTTTCTGAGTTGGACGATCTCGAGGCTCTATTGCAAAGTGAGCAACAAGCGGCCTACCGAGGACACGCCTCAACCAGTGGTGTGGAAAATCTTCGCTTAGGAATGAACAAAAGAAATGTACAACAACGTCTGGGCAGCCCCAGCGTCGTGGAAGTGGCTGGAAACCCAAAGTATGGCTACGAGCGCTGGACTTATGAGTCCTCCGTCCCAACTATGCAAGGCTACATGAAAGAAAGAAGAGTGATATATTTTGAGCGCGGCCAAGTCGTTGGCTGGGAGGCGAAGTAAACTCAGTCTTCTGAGACCGGGGTAACCTGAAACAGGTCATTGAAATCACCCCGGTAAACTTCATCATTCTCTAAGTCATCAAAGAAGTAATGAGAAACTACCGTCGCGATGGCAGTGGTCACTGCGATATCAACGGCCACATTCAGTAAAGTGTTCACATTAGGAATCAAGCTCACTCCCAATTGTCCCCAGAACATTCCATTGGCCAAAGAAGGCTCAATACCATGTTGGCGGGCCACCTCCGCAATCTCAGTTTTTTGTAAGGCACGACCTTTTTGCAGAATTTCTCGCAACACCGCGGCTCGCAGAATCTGCATTTGTAGAAGTGTGCCCTTCTGGCCCTCTATTTGGTGCATTCCCTTCATGCGCTTTAAAAACTCGATACGATAAGCCAAAGTTTCCAGAAGGACCTCACGAGCCTCGGGCTCTCCCTTGAGACTCTTGAGCGTGCGAATCTCACTGCGAAAATTTCCGATCAAACTGGAAAGAAAAGATGTTTGTGAAGGTGACGACAGGAGTTCGTGCAAGCGAGAATCCAAGCGCCCAAGTGCCAAAGGCTCGGTCAAAGAGCGACTGAGTAGATAACTCGGATCGGTCCAACGCGAAAAACCGAGAACCTGGTGACTGTCCACCTCCCACCACCACTTCTTAAATACAACCAGCAAGAGAGCTCGCCTTTCAGTAAGAGACAGTTCTTCCCATGTGCGAATGCGGGACAAATCAATTTGCTCCATGTACAGGCGATCGAGTGTTCTGGCGATGGACTCTAAGCGAACAAAGCGAAACGAATTAGCCTTCCTTACTAACCAGCTACGGGCTTGGGTATTTGCAAATATATCGTCAATGCGAATCAACTCTTCTATGGGACGATCATTAAGTCTTTGAAACATCTCATGCCAGCGAGTGGCGTGTCCACCGAGTCGAGACTGAATGAAGGGGATGTAATCAGCACTGTAAAGCTGCTGCTGGAATCCATACATAGCCGAACAACGCTCTTGGGCCTGCACAGAAGAATGATGACCAAGGCAAAAGCCAAAGATTAGAATCAATACCAGAAATCGGGGACTGTTTGCATCGCCTGTCATCTTGGGTAAAATTTAACAGGCTTTGCTGGTTCTGGGGGTAAAAACTGCTATTTTTGTAGGCTTTTCAATTTTTGCTGATTTTCATCTTCTTATTCGTCAAAGAATGGGCCTGAACAAAGCTGTCTTGCACGATTCGGCCAAATTCATCCTCTTTGAAAGTCTCAAAATAGAAAGCCATTTCACCATCTGGCAGCTTTTTGATATGGATGATTTTCTCAACAAATGGCACCTTTAGGGTCGAACTCTCACCTTTTCCAACACTTGGCTTTTTCATAAGGTAGCCATATTCGGTAATAGTAAGATGCTCACCTTTTTGGGTGACCGTGCGATTCGTAACGCTTTTTAATTCGAGTGTCTCCGCCATCTCTTGCCCGACACACTCAATCTTGTATTCAAGCTGGTCCGCCAACTTTACTTGAAAAGTTTTACAGCGAGCCGAATCTTCTGAAGCCTGCCCCTTCAGTTGCACTACAGTTTTTACACCTTTGTGCCAAAGATTTTCGTCTGTACTCACTTCAACGACTTCCGTCGTCGGTGTTTTTTCGTCCTGGGCTGAGTTCAACTTACGTTGGCGTTTGGCCATCGCAGGAAGTGTGATCAAGCTGGCAATCGTTATGATGATTATACGTTTCCACATTTTAGTTTCTCTCCTTACACCATCCTCTAATGCGATAGGTGTGCCAAAATGAGACAGTTTTTTCACAGTGGTTTTGTGTAATTCCAGACATTTAACTCCGTAAAATCACAAAGGAGAGTGTCAAAAAGTTCAACACCTGTGGATTTCACTTTTTCCACCAGAAAAAAATCAACAGTCCACTCACTCTTCTCCTCACAAGAAAAACCTTCGTCCGAGGTTTTCCAAATGACAATAAATAATAGAAAGAGCTCAATTCGCTAGTGGATTTCGGCCCAGTGGTTGCCCCAGCCGATGTTTACTTTTAGGCGCACGTCCAACTTTACGTTGTTTTCCATGACTTCTTTAATTTGATCGGCGGCTTCTTCGATCCCTTTTTCTGGAAGTTCAAAGATCAGTTCATCATGGACCTGTAAAAGCATTTCATTCGGGTAGTCTTCAAAAAGTTCGAGCATGGCCATCTTAACCAGGTCGCTGGCGGTTCCTTGAATCGGAGCATTGATCGCCGCTCGCTCTCCAAAGCTTCTCTGCATCGGATTTTTCGACTTTAGTTCTGGGAGGTAACGACGACGTCCAAACAGGGTTTCAACATAACCTTGGTCTTTGGCCCGCTCTACAATTTCGTCCATGTAGCTCTTAACTCCAGGAAACTTTTTAAAATAGTTCTCAATGATTTCCTTAGACTCTTTGCGTGAGATTTGTAGGGTCTCAGCCAAACCATAGACTCCTTGGCCATAGGCGATTCCAAAGTTCACTGCTTTGGCCATTCTTCTTTGCGTGGAGTCCACATCTTCCAACTTGGCATCAAAGATTTCACTCGCTGTCCAAGCATGAATGTCGCGGTCATTATTGAAAGCTTCAATCAAGCCCGCATCTTTGGTGATATGAGCCAAAACCCGCAATTCAATCTGGCTGTAATCCGCCGAAAGCATTTTACAACCTTTCGGCACCACAAAGGCCTCGCGAACCTTTTTGCCTCTTTCGGTGCGAATTGGAATGTTTTGTAAGTTGGGGTGGTTACTTGAAAGGCGCCCCGTCGTTGTGAGAGCCTGATTAAAAATCGTGTGCACTCTTCCCGTCTTCTCATCTACCAATTCTGGCAAGGCGTCCACATAAGTCGACTTCAATTTTGCCAGCTCACGATACTCCAATACCTTTTTTGCAATTGGATTTTCATCCACCAGTTTTTCTAAAACATCGGTCGCTGTCGAATAACCGGTTTTAGTCTTTTTACCTTTGGTCAATCCCATCTTATCAAAAAGAATCACTGATAATTGTTTCGGACTCGCAACGTTGAATTCTTCACCGGCAAGATCTTTGATCTCTTTTTCTAAAACACCAATCTCTTCTGCTAGGTCCTTGCTTTCCTTTGCCAAAAGTTCGGAATCTAAACAAACACCCTTGGCCTCCATAGAGGCCAAAACCTCAATCAATGGAAGGTCCACGGTTTGCAAGATTGGTAACATTTTCTGTTCCTTCAGTTTACCGATCACAACCTCTCGTGTTTCTTCGAAGGCAGCAATCAAGTCAACGGGCTCTGGAAACTCTGGCAGAGTATTCCCCACATACTGTTGGTAAATGTCATTGATGTTTTTGATCGAACCAGCGTTGAGCAAGTAAGCGGATAGCATCAAGTCAGCTTGCACCTCTCCCTTTGTGATACCCAACTCACGCCATACTGCTTTCACATCAAAGCCTTGCCACTTCAAATTTTTTCCATTTAAGATTTCACCCACCTTAAAAAGCTCATCTTCAACAATGCGACAGTCATTACCTTTGGCCATAAAGAAGATGCGAGAGTCCTTCCAAACAAAGACTTCATCACGCTCACTCAACCAATCGTTTAAGGCCAAGGCATCACAAGTTTCGATCTTTATATTCTTCTTACGCTTTTCAATCGCTTTGGCAGAAGACTTCTGTCCACTGGTGGCCGCTCCAAGAAGATTCTTTTTAAAAGAGCTAAACTCCAACTCGTCCAAAACCTCTGCCAACTTGTCTGAATCAATCGGCTTAAGACTGATATCGTTTAAGTCCTTAACTAAGTCCAAGTCTTGAACGATTTCGACTAACTTTTTTGATAGATAGGCCTGGCTCTTGTTCTCAGTCAGCTTTTTCACATGGGAAGGGGTATGGACTATTTCAATATTTTCGTAGATACCATCCAAGGTCTCAAACTTCCCTAGAAGTTTTTGGGCTCCCTTGGGTCCTATGCCTTTGACTCCGGGAATATTATCCGAAGAGTCACCACAAATTGCCAAGTAATCGATGAATTGATCTGGACGCACTCCCCACTTCTCTAATACTCCGGCCGGATCGTAGCGAACGTCTTTCATGGTGTCATACATTGTTACTTTTTCATTAATCAATTGCGCGAAATCCTTATCTCCGCTGACGATCACAACTTCCAGCTTATTGTCTTGTCCGAAGCGAGCCAAAGAACCGATCACATCATCGGCCTCGTAATTCTCTTTGCCAATCCCCGGTATTCCCATCAGTTCAGTGAGCTTTTTGATGTAAGGAATCTGCGGCACTAG
>CBDUOS010000026.1:0-28709 GCA_965368905.1 uncultured Bdellovibrionales bacterium
CAACTGCGACAACAGCTGCAACAACAGAACCAACGCATCTCCCGTTTGACCAATCAAATTCAAAGCAACCAACGGGCGATCTCGCAGAAAGAAAACCAACAACAACAGAAGCAACGTGAGATCACACGCTTAGAGAATGATTTGCAACAGCAGGAGCGAATCGTTGCTCAAGAGGACATTCGCCAAATTCAAATCGAAGGTGATATTCGCGACAAGGAGCGTCAGATCAACAGCCTTGAATTTGATGAGTCGAGCTTGATTTCATCTATCAATGTTATTGATAACCAAATTGTGCGAGTACAAAGCCAAATCAATCAGTACCATGCCACTCATATTCAACCGATCGAACAATCCATCGGTCAGCTAGAGTCTGCGAAGCAAAAGTTGGTACAGCGACGTGTAGCACTGCAAGAGGCTCGAGGCGACTTGGTCACGCAGAACCAGAATATAGCGACAGCCAAGGAGAGAATCCCTGGGCAGGAACAACTGATTCAATCTAAGAATACCCAGCTCAGCGCAAAAGACTTAGAGGTTGTTCAACTGAAAAACCAAGCCAAGACTCTAGAGATGGCCATGGATCAGGAGATTCAATCTTTCAATAACCTAATTGCTAGTATTCGCACAAAGCGAAACCAATTAAAAACTCTAGAACAAGATTTTATCGACGAAATTGATTCAAAGAAAAATGGGGGAAACTAAAATGAAACTGCTATTAACCTGCATCACAATTTTACTAGTAAGTGCAATGGCTCAGGCCCAGATCGCCGACGAGGTGATTGTCAGCGCCGAGGAAACTGGCCGAGATTGGAACGCCGAGATCGTCACCGATCACGAGGTGTGGCAGAAGCCTGCCTGCTCCGCATACACCATGAGCGAGGATGGACAGTCCACCCTTGAGGTCGTGGCCTACTACAATCGCGCAACTGACAGCTTCTCTGAACCCGAGGTGAATATTGTTACCACAGCCAACTTTTCATTTTTGGACGTGACAGCCTCTACCAATGGGACCAGTCGAGACTTTCTTCTTTTGCCGATCCAACCGACCGATCAAAACTTGGTTGGCGCCCGTGTCTTGTTCGATGAACGAGAAGATTTGGTGATCGCCATCCGTCGACACCTAACTTTGACAGCCAACTACATGGATAGCGCCGGAGAAGTGAAGTCTGTGAAGTTCTCATTGCGTGGTTCAAGCAATGCGATTTCATCGCAGTTTGAACGTTGCGACCTGCAGTTCCTCCCCGAATTGGAGTTGCCTGAACAGCTTTAAGCCAAAAAAAAAAGGCTCGCAAACCGCGAGCCTTTTTTAATTCATTTTTGTTTTTTTAAATTACTTCAACAAACAAGATTTTTTAGCACCAATGAATGTGGAACTTGCCCAAGCAGAAGCAATCACTTGTCCGTCCGCTGTATAAACTGTATAAACAACACCTTTTTTAGCGCTCTTATCGATCATACCAACGGCACTTTTCGAAAACTTAACTTTGCAGGCTTTTCCAGTCATTGCCTTGGCCCAACCACTATTTGTTGGAAAATCAAGATTTGGCATTGATGGAACACCAAAAGCAAATGCATTAGAAACAAAAAATAGAATTGAGAACATTAGTGTAGATTTCATTATTTTCCCCCTTAGAATTTATCTGCCTACTGTTTATTGAATTCAAAGAAGTAAGTCAAAGCGTCACATGTTCATTCGACGAAAAAACTGTCAATTGCGATTCTCACTCAAGTATTTGTAATTGCTGAATTTTATCATTTTTACTTGGTCGAAAAAATGGGCGCCGGAAATCTTTTCAGGGTGAAAGCCGACGCCGCACCATTAAAGGCTGTACTGTTCTTTGACGTATTCGCAGCCGGACTCTTCAGTGTAAGTTTGCATTGGCTTCGGAATATCGGCACTCACAGGAGTGATTTTACTATCTTCTAAGGCACCTAAGTTTGCCACCAAGGTGACTTGGCAATCGATCGCTTCAGGATCTCCTGTTAAAGTCTCCAAGGCAATATCCACAGATTGCACCACGGGTGTAAAACCAAAGGCCATCCCTTTTGCTAAAATTTTATTGGAGAACAAGACATAGGTCGATAGAATCGTGTCGATCTGCATCGGGTTCACTACTTTATGAGTTTCGGCATCCTTGGCAAAGCCCGCTTGCGCAAAAGCCAACAATCCAAGAACAAGAATAATTTTTTTCATAGAGCTCCCCTCAAAAGTGAAATCGCCTTCTTTATAGAGGAAATTGACGTCTTTTTTAAGTCTTTTCCTCAACAAAAACTAGGGAATTCGTCAAAGCCAGCAGATTGAATTCCCTCGAGAAATTGAAAGGCTTACAGAAGGTCAATCGTAGTCTTCATCCAAAGATTGTAAGAAAGCTTTCATTGACGCGAAATCGTGGGGCATCATGTGCATGGCCTTCAACATGGGGTCGGGATTAACTAAGCGTCCGTCGCGGGCCATATGTGAAACCGCGAAGTACACTCGCAGAGTATGGTCCAAACTTGGGCTGATGCCATTGTGAAAGTAGGGGGCCGTTTGTCCAAGGTCGCGTAAAGTTGTCGTTTTAAAGGCTCCCATCGCATAATTTAGATAATCTTGGTCAGTCCACTGGCTGCAATCTGGACGACGGGCGGATTCGCAAAGATTTTCACGCAGAACTTTTTGTACTTTCTGCTTGTCTGGGTGTCCTAAGACATTCCAAACCCCCAGGTCTACGAACTCAGGTTGATCTACACTTGGAGTTTTTGCCATCACACCTTCCCACAGAGGGTTTTTGCCAGTGGCCACAAAAAACTTTTTCTTTTGTTTTTCACGCTCTTCCCAATTTGGCAGGGTCAGGGCCGCAAAGGCGCCGGGTTCATGAACATTTTCGTATTCAAGCTGGCTCAATCCCGTATTGTGAAAGTTGAAGTCTGTAAACTCAGGAGGTTGGTGGCAAGAGGCGCACTGTCCGCGAGTAAAGAACACCTTCATCCCCTGCAGTTCTAAAGCTCCGAACTCAGAGTCATGATCGTGAAAGCTCAAACCGGTGGCTTCGACAAACTTCCAATCAGTTTTATAATTGAGGTGATCCCGTATGTACTGGAGGTAGTCGCGATGAGATTCGTTGGCCTTCGGTTGACGTCGCAATCCATTGAGTTCCAAAAACTGATCGTATGCCGAACCATTGAAGGCTCCGCTGGAGTCTCGTGAAAAGTCCAAGCTTTGCATATAGGTGTTGATGCTCTGACAAACTTGTGTGCGCACCTGTTGATCAGAAAGCTCTTCAATTTTAATACCTAGTTTTAAAAATGCGGTACGATAACTCTCTTGAACGTCAGAATCTGATGAGTAACGTCCATCATCCTTACGGATCACATTGACGATATTCTGTTTCGCCTGGGCCTCCTCTGCAGACTTCCAACCCATGTTTCTTCCCACAAGGGTGGCACAAGTCAAGTCAACGCCATTGAAGAACTCACCATCCCAGTGCAAAGGCTTTCCTTCTTGCAAGTTAGAAATCACCAAGTTCATACTATTGCGCAAAGTTTCTTTTGTTTTATCGTCACGAAGAGGGACTAATGTTCGCGCTGCAAAGTCGTTGTATGCAAAAACGGCAAAGGGGTTTTCTTCACTGGCGGCCTGATCGACTAAGTGACATGAGGCACAGCTGTATTGCTGCCCCTGAAGAGGGTGCGGGATCGTTGCGCCGGGGATGTCGAGCTGCTCTAACCCTGGATCACCATCGCTAAGAGGCTGATTGTAATCACCTTTAGCCTTCACAAAAAACCTCTGTGAAAATCGATCGTCTTTGAAAAGCTTTTCTCCCAGCTGCACATCAAAAGAGTCGGACTCTTCTTGCGCTTGGATGAATGTAAACGAAAATAAAACGATAATACTAAGGATCAGTTTGTTCATGAGCCCCCTCCAAATCTGCCGCTTTCTTGCGATATTCAGAGGGAGTTTTACCTGTAATTTTCTTGAATGCCAAATTAAATGAGGATTTCGAGTTGAAACCAGCCTGAAACGCAATGTCCAATATCGTTTTATTTTCATGTTGCTTGTCCCCAAGCAATTTTTGAACTTTTTCAACCCGATAAGTGTTCACCATATCGTAGAAATTCTTGTTGAGACCAAATCGAATCACTTGTGAAAGCTGGTAGCTCGGGATACCCATTTTATGGGAAATGTCTTCTAATTTTAGGTTAGGGTTCTCAAAGAGATTCTGTTTTTCCATCAGTTCAACCAACTGCTCTGATAAACGAGAAATTTTCTCATCACTCAATGAGCTATTAGCAAAAGCGTAATGGCTCTTCTCCAAAGTGTCTCTGAGTTTGGGGTCCTTGCTGATCTCTTCATTTTCCTCACTGCTGAGAAAACACATGCGAAGCGCTTCTGCCATATTTGCAATGAACAAGATGGGAATGTAGAACTGAATAGCAAACGGGAGCATTAGGTGACCCATGGCTAACGCTACCACAGTCATCACCAGTCCAAATAAAAGATAAATATCCCGGGTTCCTCGAAAAACTCGCACAAAAAGAACCGAAGTAGCAATGATATTGATCAGACTAGACAACGCCAATAAAACATTTGGAAAAATCCTCGGTGTTCCAAAACGAGTGGTGTAAGAATTAACAAAATAATTTTCTGTAACCAACGGAACACTCGAATCAAAGTAGAGATCCACACCCGTTGCTAAAAAATAGATCCCGGGGACCAGGGAGCAAACCCCTAATACAATTTGGCTCCCATAATAAAAATCTCGCAACCACTTTGGTATCAACACAAAGTAACTCAATGACTTCATATAAAAATAAAACGAAAAAAACAGGATGGGCTGCAATCCAACAACATAGAACCAAGTGAATGAATTAGAAAACAGGCGAGAGTGGGTAATTGTTATATTCAGAGCAAAAAGGGCTGCAAAAAAACAAAACAGAGCCAGGTCTAAGGCTCTCGCTTGCCCTTTTGATTTGTAAATCCAGGCTTGGCCAATACTTAAGAACAATAAGACCAGGGCACAAACAAAACCAAACCCAGGATAGACGGCCGCGATAAACTCCATCTAGGCATATTGTCTGACTCAGCGGCAGAGTTCAAGATTATTTTATCGGTTAAAGTCCTCCATTCTAAACCTTTCCAATTTATAAATATCCCGTGCGGTCCAATTTTGCGCTTCTTCTAAGTGCATTTGTTTTATTTTTTCTGAAAACTCCAGGTCTGCCAACGTCCTTGCTACACGTAAAAGGCTTTGTCGACGTCGATGGCTTTTAGAATGAGGAATCAAAGACTCATCGATTCCGTGGTCCAACTGTTCCATAAGCTCTAGAACCGATAGCCCTTGATTCACTTTCTTTTGACTGCGTATTTCTTTTTGAAACTCTCTGGCCTCATCAACCTCTTCTTCGATGTCTTTCAGTGAAACCTGTAAACTCAGTTTGGCTTTGCCGGTGATATGGAAAATGGAAAAACGATCGAGAAAGGGACCACTCAGTTTCTCGACATAGTTCCGCAGACGCAAACTTGAGCACTGACACCGGTAGGTGGCCCCTGGTTGAAACTGCCCGCAAGGACAAAGGTTGGTTGTGGCTAAGACTAGTGACTTTGCCGGAAAGAGTTGGCGCGCGCCCATCCGACTCAAATAAATGACTCCTTTCTCCATGGGTTCCCGGAGGGCGCTCTGCACCAAGGGGTGAAACTCCAAAAGTTCATCTAAAATCAAGGCTCCTCCATGAGCCAATGAGATCTCACCAAACTTGAGGGGGCGGCCTCCTCCGATCATGGAAGATGGTGTGGCCGAATGGTGGGGCTGGACTATGGGACGCCCAACTAAATCTCTGCCAGAGAGCATCCAATATTTTTTGGATTCTAAAAAGCATTTGTCATCTGGAAGGTGTAAAATCGTCGCTAGGTTTTCAACTAAAGTTGTTTTGCCACTTCCTGCAAACCCAGCCACCAACAGATTGTGCTCGCCGAGAGCGGTGATTGCCATCAGGCGAGCCAAAGTGGAATCAAAAAGCATGTCCGAGTTGGTGGCACCGCGTATGGGTCGAAAAGGTTGGGGGTCCGCGGCCACGACACTTCGTTCGGTGTAAGCCGCCAGTTCGCTCATAGCCTCTACCGGAAATCGCCACGGCCCCCCACCCGCACCCGTCAGAACTTTTCTTTGAAAGTTTTCAAAGTTCAATAGATGCAGGTCTCGTGGCGCTTGCACTTCTCCTTTTAAAGACAGACTGCCATAACAATAGTCCGATGCAAAATCGAAGTCGGTGAACTCAATCTGCTCTGACTCAAGTAAAATACCCAAAGCAATCGGTAAGTCCAAACCCTGACCGCTTTTACGGAGATCGCTGGGATGAAGGTTCACTAAAACTTGCTTCCCCGGAGGGATCTTAAACTTTTGGTGTCGCAGGGCCGAGATTATTCTTTTTGAACTCTCCTTTATTATTTGATCAGGGAGACCTAAAATTTGGATTTGTGAAAGCCCGGGAACCAAAACCACTTCTAGGTTCATAGGACGAAAGCCGAATTCTGTTTTTACAAAAGATTTGATAATCATGACCACAAAGTCATGCAAAATCGAAACAAAGATCAGCGAGCCTTAGCTCACTGATCAGGAAAAAAATTTCATATTCGGAATTTTTATTCGGTCAAATCAGACAACGGGTGATGCTCATCCACTGTTTCACGCATTTTGCGAGTGCTGACTGTTGTGTAGATCTGGGTGGTCTGAATACTGGAGTGCCCTAGCAATTTTTGGATGGATCGTAAGTCAGCACCAGACTCCAAAAGAGCCGTCGCACAGCCATGACGAAATTGGTGCGGGTGAATGGTTTTTTCAAAACCGGCCCGTTTTGACCAAGCATCCAACCAACGCCAAATGTCGACTCGCGAGGGACGCTTACCACGATCGTTGACCAAAATAGACGTTTCATTTTCTTTTGCTATATGATGGCGCACCTGTCGTAAGTAAACCTTGAGTTCTTGCAACAACAAGTCGGTTAAAGGAACGGCTCGTTCTTTCCCACCCTTACCAACAACTTTTAGCCAGGCGTCGGACTCGTGAAAATCCATAAGGTTGAATTGAATCAGTTCGGTCACTCGACAGCCCAAACCAAACAACAATGTTAACGTTATATGATTGCGTGCCGACTTATATGGGTCGTCGATGGTAGCCGCGATTTTGAGTTTTTTAAAATCTTCCAAGGTCAAAGCCGATGGCAGCTTAGCCTCCACTTTTGGCGGTCGCAATTGAGTGAGATCCGGTATTTTTTCACCCTTCTTCTCACAAAACCGATAGTAAGTTCGAATACTGCTGATCACACGAGCCTGTGAGCGAGTCGACAACTTATGTTTGGTCATATACTGGTAGATGCCCATGATGTCGTTGTGCTTTTCAAGAAATTCCGAAAACAGTTCCAGGTCTCGTCGGTAAGCGAGAACAGTATTCTGAGAACGTCCGCGAACATTCTTTAGATCGTCAAAAAATTCAACCCAATGAGGTAAAGCCATTTTTAAAGTCCATTTGAAGCAGGCACCCATCCTGGTCACCCTGGTTTTTCATTTATCTAAAAATATTGTTACATGAAAAAAAGGGATTGCAAGGGGCCACCGCACCACGTGGTGACAGACTGTGACTCATTATTAAAAAACCAATTGTGCTTGTAAGCTGCGGTCATCAAGCTTTTTAAGGCGTGCCTTGGGATAGTAGTGCCCGAGAATCGAGCGGTAATCCTGGCCTTTCCTTGCCCAGCGCTGGGCTCCCCATTGACACATGCCCACGCCGTGACCGAAGCCCCGACCTGTGAAAACCACTTTGTCCCAGGTTTCTGCGACAGCAAATTGGGTGCTGCGAAGCTTGCCAAAACCCAATAAACGACGCAGATCATTGGCCCGAATGCGCTTGAGGGTATTGTTCGTGAATAAAAAATCAACTATATGAGCCCGACTTTCTTTATGGATCCGCGGCAAAATCGACACCAGTTGGGCTCCGGTCGGTAAGTAAAAAACTTTATGCAAGAGAGCAAGAAAGCGCTGTTTGTCGATACCAAAGGACCAATTGTTTTTACTCGCTGTTTTGCAATAGGGGTCTTTCACCGATCGGTTTTCAGACGCAGGTTTACGCCAGACCAAACCTTCGGGAGAGGTGGTGCCACCACAGTCGCTGTGAAAATAGGCGGGAAAAATTTTGCCCGTCTTTTTCGACACCAAAACCCGATCGTGAGTGGCGTTGACCGCTTCAATTATGCTCTTTTGTTTCTTGGCGTCCATTTTGAAAACTTGATCCATAATATCTGACCGCACATCGTAATGCAGCTTTATGCGTTCCATTTTTTTAAATAGAAAATAAGTTCGAGAGGCCACCGCTTGCGCTCGCAACGCCTGCTGTGGCCAACTGGCCGGGACTTCCGCCCCCATCACACCGTACAGGTATTGATCGACTGGAAAATGGGCCACCCAGTCGGTTTGTCGCCCATTGAAGACCAAGTCCATTCTTTGCAAAGACTTACCGTCCACCGAAAAATTTCCGGTAAAGCGAAAATGGGTTCCTCGCAGCTTTGAGCGGGCGCGGGTTTTTAGGTTGGTTATCCGAAGACTGTTGTAATAGCGCTCGACGCGCCACTGACCATTGGGAAGAAGATAGGTTTTGTCGGAACAATTTTGTTTGCGAGCCTGCACGCAGCGCAAGCGCAGGTCTCCAACGAAAGTTTTTGCCAATGTGGTTTCATCGATTAAAACTCGGGCTTCAATGGCGAAAGCCGAATGGCAAAATAACACGACGATTAAGCCGATCAGAATTCGCTGCACTACTTACCCCTCCCTGGGTCAACTCTCTAAGGATACCAAAAAGTTTGAACTTTTCCAGGAAAGGGTGAGGGTTTTTACTAGACCTTAGTCTTGTGTGGGTGAATTAAAAAGTCCCCCAAGGGTATCCAGTGGCACCGGGAACAAGATCGTTTTGGTTCCCTCGTCGGCCACCTCAGTGAGGGTTTGTAGATAGGCCAACTGAACTGATATTGGAGACTGAGCCAGCATATCGGCGGCCTGCTTGAGTTTTTCTGAACGCTGCAGTTCCCCTTCTGCACTGATGACTTTCGCCCGTCTTTCTCGCTCGGCCTCAGCTTGGCGAGCCATGGCTCTTTGCATCTCTTGCGGAAGGTCAATGTGCTTCACTTCCACCGTGGTGACCTTAATACCCCAGGGCTCGGTCGCCTCATCCAAAATTATTTGTAGCTTCTGGTTGATCTTATCTCTTTGCGACAAAATATCATCCATCTCAAACTGCCCCATGATGGAGCGCAAAGTGGTTTGGGTCAGCTGACTGGCCGCAAAGTAATAGTCTTCAATTTTTGTGATGGCGGATTCGGGGTCTGTCACCCGAAAGTAGACCACAGCGTTCACCTTCATACTGACGTTATCTAAAGTGATCACATCTTGCGGTTGAATATCCATAGTCACGGTTCGCGTGTCGACACGAATGATTCGCTCAACAAATGGCACCAGAATGATTAATCCGGGTCCTCGCACGCCCACGCAATTTCCCAGTCGAAGCACCACACCGCGCTCCCACTCGGATAAAATTTTGATCATCGACGCCATCACTGTAACGATAAAAAATGCGACGAATATAATTGCTGAAACACCCATATTACTGGCTCCTTTTTCTTTCCACATAAAGAGTGAGACCTTTGACTTCAGTGATCACGGCCTCATCATCAACCTCAAGGACTTGATTGGATTTTATTTTCCAAAGTTCTCCTCGAAACTGTGCGATCCCTCGTTTTTTAATGGGATCAAATTTTTTAACTTTTAAACTTTGCCCTTCCATCTTCTCATTGGCTCGATTGAGCAGTCCCCGTTTTGTAGCTGTAACTGCTAGGTAGGTGACTCCTGCCATCAACAGAAACAAAAGAAGAGAGGTGGACACCAACAGGTCTGTCGGGAGTTGGTAACCCGATTTTTCATCAAACAAAAGAAGGGAGCCGACAACAAAAGAGGCCAGTCCGCCGAGCCCTAGGGCTCCAAAGCTTGGGACAAAGAGCTCGGCAAACATAAAGCCTACTCCCAGCAGAATTAAAAAAACTCCACCCCATGAAACATCCAACATGTGAAAGTTCATTAGAGAAATGATCAAGCCAATGGCTCCCACCACTCCCGGAGCAATGGTCCCGGGATGGGTCATTTCAAAATAGAGTAAGCCGAGGCATGCCATAAAAAGAAGATAGGCCCACTGAGGGTTTGAGAAAATTTGCATGATCGCATGGCGCAAATCAGGTTCATAGGACTCCAAGGCTCCCACCTGCACTTCTGCGGTTTGGTCTGCGTCCAGACGAACGGGTTTGGCTTCAGCAAAGTCGAGGAATCCTGTGAGGTCCGAACTCACAACATCGATGGCGCCAGCCTTTAAAGCATCACGGGCCGACAAGGCTTTTGCATCATCGACAATGGCCACCGCAAATTCTTTGCTGCGTCCTCGGTACTGTGCAATGCCCTCCACCCAACTGCGGGTGTCTTCAAAAAGTTTTTTACGCAAATCTTCCGGAATCTCTTGGCCGGTTCCGGCAACAGGTGAAGCCGCTCCAATATTGGTGGCCTCCATGGCTCCATTGATATGACAGGCCTGCATGATGATGGCTCCAGCGCTTCCCGCATGACCACCGGTTGGATGAATCACACATAAAAAAGGAATGGGAGAGTTCATAATCAGTTCCACAATTTTTCGAGTCGATTGCAAACTGCCACCGGGCGTGTTGATGCGAGCTAAAATAGAAACGCATTTCTTTTGCTTTGCGTGTTCTGTGGCGCGCTCAAGATAATCTAAAGTCGCTGGCCCAATATTTTCTTTAATTTCGATATTGAGTGTGCAATTGGCATGAGCCCACAAACTGAAACCGAATGAAAGTATAAAAAGTAAAATAAATTTCATTGCAAACTCGCAAACATTTTCAAGTGATGCCAAGTTTCTCTTTTCAAATCCGGTTTTGCCAACAGCTTTTCTAAAGAGTGGGTTTGTACCACTTGATGACCTGCCCAATGAATGGCCTCACCAAAACGTCCCGGCAATTCAGCGCCGAACATCACCAGCTTTAATCCAGGCGGCTGATCCTGCAAGCTGGCAAATGGCTCCGAGTCGGTCGCCATGATCGTCACCGAATCGTGAGGAAAGTTCAATGCCGCCACCATTTTACTCAGCATGGTCGCCGCAGCGTCGGAGAGGTCACCTTGATAGACAAAAACCTTTTGGGTCCGAATCGGTGGTACGCTCTCTCCCTCTGGCAAAACCAGCCAGGGCGAATAGAGACTCTCTGTTAGGTAATGACCCCAAAAATCCATACCTCCTTCTAGTCGAAGCCCAGTCAAATAGCCAGTTTCGATGCGTTTGGCCGGCCGGGTTATCGAAGGGGAGAAAAACTTTCCCCGTCAAAGAGGCCATATATGAGCTAATACTCCCAAATAGCCTCAAGCTCTGCCTCCACAGTCCGAATAAAGAGGTGTTGATATTAATAAGTGATCTCTTTTGGAGTTTTACAAAATGGAATCTGAGAAAAAAGACGCAACAAATCTGGCACCTCATCAAGAAGACTTCGTTGAAGTTGAAAACCACTGTTGCCTCTGTGGGACACCCTTAGAGTTCGAACATGTCTATGATGAGATGGCCATTAAGCTAAAAGAAAAAGCCCATTGCCCTTGTTGCAAAATTCAATTGAAAGAAAAAGAACACCTAATTCATTAAAAATCGACGATCAAACGACCATCGATTGTTAGTAAGGCCATCGACAAGTCCACTCCGTACTCTCGTGCCGGGTTGGTATTGCTATACTTCACCGCCATTGAGTGATAGTGAAGTTGACCAAACACTCCAAAACTCATGCTCGGAGTGAAGCGCTTGCGAATTCCACCACCAAATTCAAACATCAACGGAAAACTGGTGTTCATATCGAAGGCATCACCAGTTGAAATGGGATAAAGGTAGCGTGCGTACATCTCATATCCGTAACCCCAAATTTTGTTTGCGGGTTTTAGATAAAAGACTCCGATTTGCAAAACATAAACACTGTTGTCGAAATAGGCGTAGTTAGCAAATTCCGGGCGTTCTCTAAAGAAAGGAACCCTTTGTAATTGAAAGCCCAAATCCAAGCCCAATCGTCCTGAATTCTTTTTTTGTTTTTGTAAAAACCAAACTCCGGACGCTTGAAACTCAAACCAATTAAAGTCTTTTCCTGTAACCGCGGCATTCCCTCCGGTGATATCATCGGTCGAACCAGATGTGCTGCGAATTCCCGTTTTAATTAGCAGATCATTGCTCCACTTGAAGTCGGCACCCAATCGAAAAGTCGGTATCGAGAAAGAGCTATCAGAGGCACTGACGTTTACAATGCCTGTCGAGTCGATGGAGTTGTCAAAGTAAGAGACACCAATTCCGACCCACGCTTGAATATTGGAGTCTTTGACTTCTTTACCACCTCGACCGTCCCCGATCACCATTCCCTTGTCATACTTACGAGAGTAGTAATTGTCTTTGCGCTCAATGCGACTGATTTTCTGATCTGTTGCACGAAAGCTCTCTTCGGTGGCGCGAAAATCATCGGCATATCCAGAACCTGGAACACGGTAACGGTAAGGTGAGGTCCGCCACTTTTTGTTCGCTTTGACTTGCACCGGAATTTCAATTGCCGTTGTTGGCAAATAGAGTTGAAAGGCAAAGCGTCCATCTCCAGAAGCGGTGATTGGAAACTGAACCTTGTCTTTTTGTGGAATTTGCACCACGCGGGCTTTTCCATTGTCTAAATACAATTTAATTTTATTATTGCGAATGCGAACAACAGCATTGGGTTTTGTCTTTCCACTGAAGCGCACAATCCGGCGATTGGGTTTGCGCAAGCGAATTTTTAACACTTCTGGTTCGCTCCAACTCACCTGGGCCAAGGTGGGATAGCTCACCATTAAAACAGCGAATAAGAAGAATAATCGTGTGGTGAATTTCATGGATGAGCCCCTTGCTGACAGTTCTGTCTTATATTTTGTCGAAAAGGCTCTCTTGGTTCAAGAACAGGGGGGATGTCGCTGCGCGCTATTCGCGAAACAAAGTGGCTTCTAGGTGATTTTCCACTGGATCAGGCAGTTCTTCAAAGAAGTCGTAGCCGGTGAGGACTTCGATCTCGTCTACCGATACTAAAAAGTCGCTGGATGATACGCCCTTTTCGTAGGTGCGATTTTCTATCAGAAAGGCCTTCATAATCTCGACTTCGGGAAAATACAAAACTTTGAAATACATTTGGGGAATGCTGACTCCTGAGAATATGGTGGCAAGCCCCGACTCCAGAATTCCAGCTGTCACCACATGGGCATCACCGTGCTTTTTCACCAATTCGCGCACCTGCTTTTCAATAGAGGCCCAGATATATCGATTGAACCCTGGTTTTTGTGGCGACATATTCGTCATAAAAAAAGTTTCCGACATCGCCTTATAATTGAGCTTCATATCGGCAGCTGGCAACAGGTGTCCACGGTCATAGCCAGACCCACGATAATCGGAAGAGAAAACTGGATCTTCAATATTCGGGTCCATTCGATAATTGTTGGTACGTTTTTGTTTTCCATTTACAAAATCTCGGGTCAGTTTGTACTTCACCCAGCGTGCCTGCCTATGATTGGAATCGTAGCAGAGGCTGTAATAAGTGTAGTCTACAACTTCCGGGCAGAAGCCCTCTGGAATATATTCGATCTGCTGAGCATGAACCGAAACACCCATCCCAACACTCAAGAAAAACATGAGAAGTGACTTCGCCATAAATCCCTCCTTGGACTTATTGACTTGTTTTACCATGACTGATTTTTAAGGGCTTTAATCTCCTCTTTTTTCAGACATTCGTCTGTACGCCCCGTCATTTAATAAAATACAATGGATCAATACTTTGGGAACAATTTGACTCCTCACACGTCTTATGGAGTAACAGGAGACTAAAAGATGAGTATTTTCAAATCATTACAGCTGTGGATAACAGCCAGCATCGTCCTTTTTACGATTGTTATTTTACTGGCAGTGAGGCTTACCATGGGTCCACCCCCAAGAGGCCCTGGTCCAGTTGAGAAATTGAATCTCACCCATGAGCAACAGGAACAACTGAATCAGCTTCTAGAGGCACACCACCGAGACCTCGAAGCGGGGCACAAAGAAATAAAAAAGGCTGAAAAGGATTTTCGTAAATTACTAACCCAAACGAACTCATCAGAGGAGCAGCTTAAACAAAGCTTTGAAAAAATAGATCAGATGAAAAGTAATATGGGTCGAACCCATTTTAATTTGACCCTCAAGATTCGGGCCATCATTGGCGCTGAGGGACTAAAGAGCTTTCACCATCTAATGAGACCTCCCCCACCTCGTCGAGGTCGGCATCACGGCAGAAAGGGTGGTGACCATCGGCGAGACAAAAAGAAGAAGGAAAAGCGTTTTTAGCAATGAGTGTAGCGCCGAACTCTCTTGATTCGATTAAAGATTTTTACGAGGTCTATTCTCAATATAAAGGCCTGGTGAGAAGTATCATTTATAGGATCGCGGGAGAGTCGGATCTCGATGACTTGGTCCAAGATAGTTTTATTAAGGCCTGGAGATCGAAACAACAGTTCCGGGGAGATTCAGAAATTAAAACCTGGATTTGTCGGATCTCCACCAATGTAGCCATTGACTACCTTCGAAGAAAGAACGTGCGAAAGGGCACTCAGTCCGTCGAAAATCTTGAAGTGTATGGAGAATCTGCAGAGCCCACCCTTCTGCAAGAACACATAAAACAGGCGCTTGGAGATTTAAAAGAAGAGTTTCGGGTGGCTTTTATACTTGTTGCTCTCAATGGTCTGACGACCAGAGAAGCCTCAAAGGCTCTGCAGATCGAAGAAGGCACTGTTCGCTCACGGGTCTCTCGGGCTCGCACAAGCTTAAAAGAGACTCTAAGCAAAAAAGGAGTTTACAATGAGTCATAAAGACGATTCGAAATTTGATGATTTTTTATTAAAAATCATAGCCTCACCTCCACAAACTCCCGCGGATGAATGGGTAAAAATTCACCAAGAACTTTTTCAAGATGAAAAAATGAAATCCCCCTATTTATTGAGACGTCTTAAAATAGCTTGGCCCTCACTTTTGACCTTGGCACTTTGTTTCTTCGTTGTTTTCTTCAATCTCAATTTGTACCAAGAAGACCCTCTCGATGAACTGTTGGAAACAAGCCTCTCTTTGGACTACTCATGGGAAGAGTCTTCCGCTCTCCCTACTTGGAGTGAACGTCAGTCAAGTCAGAGTCCAGCTGAATCCAGCTGACGGATTGGCTCAATATTTTTTTAGGAACATTTCCTGTCTTATAACGTCATTGAGTGAGTTACTGAACTAAAAAAACAAATCAGTAAAGGAGACCATTATGAAACATCTTAGTACAATTCTAGTAATATTAGCATTTAGCCAATTTGTAAATGCACAGCAAGCGAAACGAAGAGGAGGGCGCCCTCATGGACCACCACCAGAAGCCATCGAGGCTTGCTCAAATGCCAACGCCAATGACTCATGCAGCTTCGAAGGTCGCCGAGGTGAAGCTCTCAGTGGAACCTGTGCCGACAGCCCTCAAGGCCTTGCCTGCCGCCCTGAAGGCAAGCCACCGCGGCATGGAAATGACCAGCAAGATGATCGTGGAGATTCTTCTAGCAGTTTTTAAACTCACTCATTTTGGCTGTTGGAGCCCCCCCAACAGCCAATTTTATTCTTTTGTGATTACATTCATTTCGACACGACGGTTTAACAGTCGACCTCGCTTGGTTTTATTGGTCGCGATCGGACGCATTTCGCCGTAACCTTTGGCAACAACTTTTGAACGCGAAATTTTCAATTCCTTGATCAATATTCGTCGAATGGTTTTTGCTCTGCGCTCGCTTAAATTTTGGTTGTAAGCGCGCTTGCCGACATTGTCGGTATGTCCCTCGATAACGATGCGGTCAATTTTTTTACGAATTCGATATAAGCCATCAATCTTCTTCATAAAGCGTTTACGAGATTTTTTGGTTAATTTTGCGGTACCCGTTAAGAAGTTTAAGTTTCCTAAATCAATTTTCTGAATTCGTGTTTTTTCACAACCGCGATCAGTCACTTGAACACCCGCTCGAGTATTCGGACAAAGATCATAGTCATTGAGGACACCATCACCGTCCGCATCCATGGTGGCTGTGCTGTTCGCTACTGGTTTACTGCTCTTGCAGCCAAACTCATCCACATACTGATCGGGAGACGTGTTGGGACACTGGTCCTTTGAGTTATCAACGCCATCAAAGTCGTCATCACGCATCCCCCAATCATCTTGCAATGGACAACCGCGGCGATCCACCAAACGCCCCGGCTCTGTTCCTGGGCATTCATCATACTTATCAATGATTCCATCATTGTCGTTGTCGGTGTCATCAACCTTAAAGGCTCCAGGTCCCTCTGATTCACGACCGGTTATGCGAGGGTCGAGAATGGGAGCAAAGTACCAGTTCAAGCCAGCGTAAATTCGAAAATCCGGAGTCGCCAATCCCGAGTACACTCCTCGAGTCACGCCTAGATGGATATCACCATTTTCGAAATAGCGTTTTTTCAAACCCAGTAAGACTTCTAAGTTGGAGAGGTCGCGGTTGGTGGCGTTCACTGGAGAATTGGAGGGCGACGATCCGAACAGTTCACCAATGAAATGGGAGTCCCAAGAAGATAGAGCATAGTTAAATCCGGCCGAATAAATAATTTGGTTTTCGATAGGGCCAATTGGTGAACCCACAAATCCGTCGTCCGCGTTGCGCATTCGGTACCCCAAATTGACGGCCCAATGCAAACTGTCCGAAGTGAGACGCTCGTAGAACGCACCGACGGCAATGGAGGGGCCAGGGCTAGCTCCCAAATAGGGGTTGTCACTGATGCTATTAAAGTTGAGTCCACCAAAAAGACCAAGGCGAGCCTTCTTCTCGTTGAGCAAACGAACTTTGGTATCCAAACGAAAAGCTTCGCGCCCTGTGTTGGCCATCGCCGCCGCGAGAGAGTTGCCCTCAGCCGTTTCATAAATCAGGTTGGTTAAACTAAAGCCAAAACTCCAGCCCTCGGTGATCCCTATGGCTCCGTGGATATTGGAAGTCATGCGATGGTCAGCAGGGTCGATCCCGTCGACATTGAACACAGGAAGCGTTCCCACTCCGTAATCCAAAAACAATCCCAAATTAAAAGCGCCAGGCTCGTGCACATCCCCTGACTCCACAGTGACGTAGCCAAGGCCGTCCGTCGTAGGGTTGAAGTTGATGTAGTCCGAACCGACCACGTTGGCCGATGCTGGAATTGATAGCAGAACGAAAACAAGGGTGAGAAATCTAGATTTAAAAGGCATATCTAAATTCTTTAAAAAAAATGCGACTTATACAAGGTTATTTTCAATTATTCGCTTGTTGCCCAGGGGAATCCATCACTTGTGACGACACCAAACGATCCACCAAAACTTTCCAATTCAATGTGTGCCTTGCCAGTAGCACTTCTTGCGCCGTTAGGTCATAGCGCGCCTTATGATAGCTATTTTGAGTGTTGATAAGGGTCTCTAAATCAATTCGTCCCTTGCGAAATCGACGAGTCTCCCCTTGAATTAATTTTTTTGCCACTCGCACTTGGCGCTTTAAAAGATCCACCCTTTGCTTTTGCAAAACAATTTGGTCTCGTAAATTATCGATAAGAGTGGTGACTTGTTTCCTTTCCGATAGATTTTGCAACTCGGCCTGTTGCAGGTTGTAACGCGCCTGAGTCACCTGCGCGCCCCGTTGTGAACTATCAAACTGGTAAGTGAAATTGAAACCGATCACCTTCTCTTCACGGTTGATCAGAGTCGCGAAACGCTGAGACCGATCTTGATTGTAACCTAAAATCAACTGGGCTTCAGGATAATACTCGCGCTTTGTAGCATCTTTAAAGAGCTCGGCGGATTCGATCCGTGCTTTGTGGATCTGCATGGTGCGACCGCTCTGCAAAAACTCCCGTCTTTCTTCTTCAAAAGGAATTTCCTCCCCCACCCATGGCACCTCGGCACCAGGCTGGAAATTAGATGAATGACCATCTATTCTAGCCATCAACAATTTTTGCAATCGCTGCATGTCTTGCTTGGCTTCCAACAGATTTCTTTCATACTGGATTTTTTCAACCTCCGCCCGATGCATATCGACGGACAAAGCAATGTTGCTTCGCTTTCTTTGCTGCATCTCTTTCCAAATACTGCCGATATCTTTTAGTTGCTGAGTTGCAGTCTGATAATTCTGCCAAGCTAATACGAAATCCAAATACTGTCCCAATTTTTCGGCGAAATAGTCTTCGTAAGTCTCTACCACTTGCCACAGAGTCACCTGATTTTGCAAGTCCAACCCTTTTTCTTGGGTGCGAATCTGTTGCCCAAAAAAATTGCGCAACAAACTCTGGCGCAATTGAATAGATTGCACTTCCTCTTGTCTATCAGCCAGGGTATTTTTGTTAAAACCCAATTCTAAGTCCGTTCCAGTTGTACGTATATTTTTTGTCAAACTGACATCGGTTCGACGAGTGGTAGGCTGTTGGCCAATGGCAATTCCGTGGGTATTTGTTAAAGAGAACACCCAAGCACTATCAGCCAAATTCAAATCGGTTTGAAAACGCGCTTGCATTCGTTGGTGAACATAGCGGCGCACTTCAGTGTCTTTGGTTCGCAACAATTCAATGTAGTCTTTGACAGTGATTTGTTCAGCATTCGCCGAAAAGCCGGTAAGAATATAAAGAATTCCAATCCAAAGTTTCACAAAATCTCCTCTAGGGCCTTGCGACCGC
Organism: uncultured Bdellovibrionales bacterium; assembly: GCA_965368905.1. GTDB lineage: Bacteria > Bdellovibrionota > Bdellovibrionia > Bdellovibrionales > JAGQZY01 > JAGQZY01. The sequence continues at coordinate 18,816 of CBDUOS010000026.1, forward strand.
TCATCAAAAAGGAGTAAAAAATAGGCATTAAAAACAAGGTAATAAATGTTCCAAAAATCAATCCCCAGCCCATGGCCAGCATCATATCAGCCAACATAGCATCATAGCCGCCGAACCCGTAGGCCGTCGGAAAGATTCCAGCTACAGTGGTGAGGGTCGTTAGCAAAACAGGACGTAGACGAGTGACAGCCACATCTTCAATCTCGCTATTTCTAATATGCAGGTCCGATTTCGGCTTAAGGTCTTCTTCGAAGCGATCGACCATGACAATGGAATCGTTGATCACAACACCCAACATTCCAATCGCACCGATCACCGCCGTGAATCCAAACTGCTCCATACCGTGTCCCCAAAAAGCATAGATCACTCCAGCCACACCGAAGGGAATGATCGAACCGATCACAAGCGGCATTGTGAGCGAACCAAACATGAACGTCAAAATTATATAAATCAAAGCCAGCGTCATAATGACAGACACAAAGAAGTCATCTTGAGACTCGCGGGAATCATGAATTTCACCGCGAAAATTGAGCAATGTCGTAGGACTCTCTTTCATCAGTTTTGGAAAAACATTTTCTTCGAGAGACTCTGCCACGTTCAACGCAGTCATCTCCGCCCCCTCATTGAGGTCGGCATAAACCATATTGGCCCTTTTGTAGTTCACACGGGGAATATTGGCCGGCTTCATGTGTTTTCGAACTGTAACTAACTGTCGCAAAGGCACCATGTAGCCTTGGTTGTTTGACGCCCGCAAATCCAAAATCTGATCGATGTTTTGTTTTGCACCCTCAATGCTGGTCAAACGCACATCCACTTCTTCTTCGGTATAAAGGCGATATAGAATTTGGCCTTGAATATAAGCCCGCAAAGTACGAGCCATTTGCCCAATGTCTATATTTAAGCGCATGGCTTTGGCGCGATCCAAATCTAAGGCAAATTCATTTTTTTCAATCGCCTTTTCGATTTCTACATTCTTCAATGCCGTCATTTTTTCGAGGGCTGCCTGAAGTTTTTCAGAAACAGCACGACGTTTTTTATCATCGTTTTCTAAAACTTCAATCGCAACTGGACTGCCACTGTCATGAGACCACCAACTTTCCAAAAAATGAACCTCTTCAAAATCAGGAATCTTTTTGGCTTCAGCCTCCCAATATTTAACCATCTCAGAAAAGGGAACTTCAACTTCATCCGGCGGTAAGATTTCGACGCGTAGATTGGCCCTATTTTCGTGAACCTGCCCGCCACGTCGGCTTTTTCCAATGGATGTGCGAAAACCAATCACTGCTTTGTAAGGATCCTCCAAGAGAATTTTTTCTATTTTTTTGATCTTTTCTGCCATTTCCCAACGAGTGATCCCCTTAGGGGCCACCACCTTGATCGCAAATTCTTTCGGCTGCTCCCGAGGAAACATTACAAAGTTGAGCTGGTTTTTAAATACAAAGAAAGATGAAAGTAGAAAACCTAAAAACACGAAAATAACGATATACCGCCAGCGCAGAGTCCAGTTCAGTGCGCGCCGATAATGTTTTTCGAGAAAGGATATCAATCTTAAGCGAAGGCGTCCCATTCTGGTGAAGGTGTTTTGTCCGTTGTTTGGCTTTATCGATTTCTTATCTGTTAGATGAGATGGTAATATAAAATAGGATTCAACTAAGCTGGCCAACAGCATGAAGGTCACCACCAACGGAATCGCTTTCACCATCGAGCCAAATCGCCCTTCAAAAAATAGAAGGGGTACAAAAGCCACGCAGGTTGTCAGCACCCCCGCAATCACCGGCTGCAAAACGCGACGAGTTCCAATCACAGTCGCCTCAAGATTGTCTTTTATGACCTGTTTCTGCTTGGAAATGCTATCGGCCACGATAATAGCATCGTCGACCACGATCCCCAGAACAATAATCACAGCGGCCAAAGTCACATTGTTCACAGTGTAACCAGCGATCAGACAGCCCACCAATGTGAAAGCTAAAGAGAATGGAAGCCCCATGGCCACCCAGAACCCCGATTTTAAATCGAGGAAGAAAAAAAGAATGAATAGAATAATAGCAAACCCAGCCAAACCGTTGGTCGCGATGATTCCTAGGCGGTTGCGAACATCATAAGACTCATCATCCAAAATTAACACTCGGACATTGGCCTCAGCATGGCTCTTTGCAAAGCGGTCCGTCAATTTCATTACCGCTTCGCGAGCCTTAAGAATTCCGACGCCTCGACTTTTTTGCACATTGAATACGACGGCCTCTTTGCCCTGAATTTTAAAGATCGAATTTGTTCGTTCAAAACCATGCTCCACTTCGGCCAGATCTTCCAATAGAACACGACTGCCTTGAAAACTTTTTCGCAAGACTGTTTTTTTGAGGGGTTCAATATCATCTAAGAAAGATTTCAAGGCCACTTCCGACTCGAACTTGTCTTCCATAACCCCTAAGGGCGTTCTCAAGTGCTGTGCTTCGACTTGGCTCGCCACTTCGGAAAGGGGCAACTCGTAATCCAAAAGTTTGTCGGGTCGAACCTTAATTTGCAGTTCTGGCTTGAGATAGCCCTCGTTCTCAATGCCGCTGACTTGCGATAGAGACAACAACTGGTTGCGCAACGTCAGTGCATACTCTTGCAACTTCTGTCGATCTTTAACTTTGAGCAGCTCCACATCGTCCAAATAGATTGCGATATCCATGATCGCTTTCTCGGCCGAGTTGAATCGAAAGTAACTCGGGTCCTCGGTCTCCAAAGGGAGATCCGCTCGTTCGACAGCGTCTTTGACCTCTTGGTACTTCTCAACCAGGTTGTCTGTGTTCGGATCTAGAAAAACCATAAAACTGGCCATGCCGAAGGCGGCGGTGGCCCGCACCTCATCAATACCAGAGATCCCCTTGAACTGCTCTTCGATTGGTTTGAGCACAAACTTTTCCACATCATCGGACGAAGCTCCAGGGTAGGGAATGCTTCCTCGTACCCATTTTCGGGCAAATTCTGGACGCTCCTCTTTGCCAATCATATCCCAAAAGGCGAGGGAAGAAAGAATCAAGCCAAACATTACCACATTGGCAACAAAAGAACGCTTAGCAAAATACCGAATCAACCCCTGCAAAATAACCCCCAAAGGAATTTGGATCTTCAATCACGGGTATTATATTGAAACTCACAAAGAAAGCGAATGATTTTGCTTTTTGACACATTGGAAATTCAATCTGTTTCCATATCGTCACTGTTCAGTTGAACGAGGATTGTGTCGGCCAACTTTTGCGTCACACCCTGAACCTCACAGAGTTCCGCCATACTGGCCTCTTTAATATCTTTGACTGATTCGAAATGGGTGAGCAGACGCTTGGTAATCGTCGGCCCTAGCCCCTTAATTTTGTCCAATTCGCTGGAAAAACTGCGGTCGTCGCGCAGTTTGCGGTGAAAGCTGATCGCGAAACGATGGGCTTCATCCCGCAAGCCAACCAGTATTTTGAAGGCTTCTGATCCCTCTGCAAAAGTCACTGGGTTTTGTCGACCCGGCAAATAAAATCTTTCTGCCGTCTTTTCTACCTGCTCCCCTTTAAAATTGCGTTTGGTTCTCTCTTTGGCCAAACCCGCAATCGGAATATAACTCTTCCCCTGCTCCTCAAGAACCTTGACTGCCGCATTCAGCTGCCCCTTGCCACCATCGATAATAATCAGATCTGGCTCATCCCATTCTTCGTGAGCCAATCTTCGACCGAGGACCTCTTGCAAAGAAGCGTAGTCATCTCCGCCAACGTTGGTCTTGATCTTGTACCGTCGATAATGCTCTTTACTTAAAGATCCGTTCTCTGCCACCACCTGTGAACCGACGCTCTCTCCACCCTGAAAATGGGAAACATCGTAACACTCAATTCGCTCGGGTGGCTCTTTCAAATGCAGTTTTTTGGCTATCAATTGTAACGCCTCACGCGTCTTGCGAGATTTCGAAACCTGACTTTCAAAATGGCTTTGCGCATTTTTCTGGGCCATTTGTAGCAAGCGCTGTCCCTGCTTATGGGTGGGAAAAACCACATTGATATTGGAGTGACCGTAGTAAGCAAAGACCTCTTCTAAGAGTTTGACGATGTCTCGTCCCAAATCCACAGGCAAATAGATTTCATCCGGAACAATATTGTCTTGGTAGTACTGGTTAATAAAAGAAGGAAGCCACTCACGAATATCATCTTTATCAGACTGAGGATCAATTTGCGTAAAAAATTGATGCCGTTGCCCGATCACACGCCCCTTGCGGATATGAAGGGCTTCAATCAAGGTCCCTCGTTCATCTCCAAAGTAGTTGAAAACATCTTGATTATTGGTGGCCTGAGCATTGATTACGGCTTGTTTTTCTAAAACTCTTTCAATGGCAGAAATGCTATCACGATAGCGAGCTGCCAACTCAAACTTTTCATCGTCAGCCAACTTGAACATTTCTTTCTTTAACTTCGCAATCACCGTCGTAGTTTCTTTTTCTAGAAATTTTTTCGCTTTATTGACTTGCTTCCCGTAAACTTTTTTATCAACCAAATCCACACAGGGAGCCGAACACGCCCCAATCTGATGGGTCATGCAAGGGCGTTTGCGAGATTTCATAAAGTGATCCGTGCAATCACGAATCTGGAAGGACTGATTGAGAAAACGAATAGTATTTCGCACCACATAGCCACTGGTATAGGGGCCAAAATATTTGGAACCATCATTGACCACTTTACGGGCTAAATAAAAACGCGGAAACGAATCACCCAAGCTTAAACGAATATAAGGGTAACTCTTGTCATCCTTCAGTCGAATATTATAGCGTGGTCTGTGTTTTTTAATTAAAGAAGCTTCTAGTAAAAATGCCTCGGCCTCAGTCTGAGTTAGAATGTAATCGATACTACGAATGTGCCGCACCAAAAGTTGAGTTTTAGTATTCTCTAAATTTGGGTTTAAATAAGACCGAACTCGATTGCGTAATTTTTTTGCTTTACCAACATAAATAATTTTCTCGTTGGCATTTTTCATTAAATAAACCCCAGGATTCTGAGGAAAGTCAGAAACCTTAGATTTGAGTTCGTCGATCCGATCTGAGCCTTTGGTCATTCGCCAAGACCACCATCAAGAAGCTTCAGTTGTAGCAGCTGTAGACGTTTTATCTTATCGCGAAAACGAGCGGCCTCTTCAAACTCCAAATTCTCCGAAGCTTTTTTCATATTTTTGCGCAACTCCGCCACTTCTCTAGAGAGCTCCCCGGGTTGTTGCAAGATCTTATTCACTTCATCTTGTTTTGCATTTTTATGTGTCGAATGGGATTCGTAAATCTCAACCAAACCATCAGAAATCTTTTTATTAATCGTTTGGGGTGTGATCCCATGTTCTCGGTTATAAGCCATTTGAAGTTGTCGTCGACGGGCGGTCTCGTCCATGGCTTTTCTCATCGAGTCGGTCACTCGGTCGGCGTAAAGGATCACTCGACCATTGGAGTTCCGGGCTGCCCGCCCAATTGTTTGGATCAACGATCGCTCTGAGCGCAAAAAGCCTTCTTTGTCGGCCTCTGTGATCGCCACCAAACTCACTTCTGGAATATCCAAGCCCTCTCGTAAAAGGTTGATCCCTATAAGAACGTCAAAAAGACCCAATCGAAGATCACGAATGATTTCACTCCGCTCCACTGTTTTAATATCGCTATGTAGATATTTGACCTTCACCCCCAGCCCATTGAAATACCCCGTGAGGTCTTCTGCACTTTTCTTGGTGAGTGTGGTGATCAAGACCCTTTCTTTCTTTTTGGTACGAATACGAATTTCAGCCAAAAGATCATCCACCTGATTGGTCACCGGGCGAACTTCGATAACAGGATCAACAAGACCGGTTGGTCGTATGATTTGTTCGGTGAATTTATTCTGACACACATCTTTTTCATACTGACCCGGTGTCGCCGAGACATAGACAACTTTTCCCGTTAGCTTTTCAAATTCTTGAAAATTTAATGGGCGATTATCCAAAGCCGAAGGCATTCGAAAGCCATGTTCCACCAAGGTCATTTTACGGGCTCGATCGCCACGGTACATGCCACCTATTTGAGGAACAGTTACATGGGACTCATCAATAAAAGTGATAAAATCATCCGGGAAATACTCAAGCAAGGTGGGTGGCGGCTCCCCTTCTGCTCGCCCAGTAAAGTGGCGTGAGTAATTCTCAATCCCCTGGCAGAAGCCTAACTCTTCGATCATTTCGATGTCATAGTAAGTGCGTTGCTCTAAGCGCTTCGCCTCATCGTATTTCATATTTTCTTTTAAGTAAGCCAGTCTTTGTTGTAGTTCAGCTTGAATGGTTTTGATGGCAGCTTTTTGTCTCTCTTCGGTGTTCACATGGTGAGAACCCGGATAAATCGCCACTTGATCCAGTTCTTCAAAGACCTCACCGGTCAATGGGTCAAACCAACAAATCTTTTCAATAAAGTCGCCAAAAAACTCTATTCGAATCACTTTGGAATCTTCATAAGGAGGAAACACATCCACCACATCACCACGCACCCGAAAGGTTCCTCGGTGAAAATCATGATCGCCACGAGTGTACTGGATGCGAACCAGCTCACGCAATAAATGGTCTCGCTTCATCTCGGTGTTCGAAATCACATGCACCAACATGCCCTCGTAAGCTTCCGGGCTTCCTAAGCCGTAAATACAAGACACACTACTAACGATAATCACGTCACGCCGATCCAAAAGTGAGTGCGTGGCTGAGTGCCGCATCCGATCTATCTGTTCGTTGATCGCGGAGTCTTTTTCAATATAAGTATCTGTTGCTGGTATATAGGCTTCCGGCTGATAGTAATCGTAGTAACTAACAAAGTATTCAACAGCGTTGTTAGGAAAGAGTTCTTTAAACTCCACAAACAGCTGCGCTGCCAAAGTTTTATTGGGCGCCAAAATTAAAGCGGGTCGTTGCAACTGCTGAATCACATGTGCCACAGTAAATGTTTTCCCACTGCCCGTCACCCCAAGCAATGTCTGTTGCTCTTGTCCTTCCTGAAAGCGTTTGACAATCTCGGCGATCGCTTTGGGCTGATCGCCCGCCGGCTGGTATTGACTTTCAATTTTAAATTCTTTTTTCATTCTACTCCTTGTGATCGAGGGCAGCCTTTACTCTTTTCAATAACGACTCTCGCTCAATCAATGGCACCAACATTTTCAAGTCAGCACCATGGGGCTTTCCGATTACAGCCACCCGAATCGGCATAAAAAGCTGTTTCCCCTTCACTCCCACAGATTCTTTTACTTTATTTTGCGCTCCCTCAAACTCTTCCACAGAAAGGTACATCGAATTCAGGTTTTGCAGTTGCTCGGCCCAAGCCTTAAAAACCGCGGGTGTCGTCTCCCATTCGTAAACGTCCTTCGCCTCCTCAGAAACCTCAAAATACTTTGGATCAATGGGGCGGAATAGCTCGATCGCATCTAACAAGGTTTCCATTTTTTGTTTGAATATGGTCAATGACTTATCGATGAAGTCTTCATTTTCTGGCAGACTGATATTTTCCCGTTGAAAATAAGGTTTCAGCATTCCCCACAACTGAGCATGGGGCAGAGCCCGCAAATGGGTGGCGTTCATCCACTTAAATTTTTCTTCATCAAAAACAGCTCCGGCTGTATGCAAACGAGACACGTCAAACTTCTCGATCAACTCTTCTCGAGAAAAAATCTCTTCATCCCCTCCAGCGGACCAACCTAAGAGCGATACAAAGTTCAAGAGTGCTTCCGGCAAATAGCCCAACTCTTTGTATTGGTGACAACTGGTGGCGCCATGTCGCTTGCTCAATTTTTGTTTATCCTTACCTAGAATCAAAGAAACATGACCAAACTCCGGCAATTCCAAACCAAGAGCCTCATAAATCATTTTTTGTCGAAGTGTGTTGCTCAAATGCTCTTCGGCCCGAAACACGTGAGAGATTTCCATAAGAGCGTCATCAATGGCACAGCAGAAGTTGTACACCGGCATGCCATTGGAACGCATAAGAATAAAATCGCCCACCATATCCTCAGGCAAACGAACCTCTCCGCGCACCAAATCTTGAATGATATGGTCTTTACCACCGTCCACTTTGAAGCGAACAGCAGCTTCAGCCCCCGCCGCCACCTTGGCTCGTGCCTCTTCTAGCGAAAGAATGGTATCGGGACGCGGGATTCGAGTGAACTTTTCCGCCCCCGCCTGCTTGATTTTTTCCAAGTCCTCTTCCGTTCGAAAATCATAATAAGCCACCCCTTTTTCTAATAGCTGGTCACAGTATTTTCGATATATATCCAAACGCAGGCTTTGCCGATAAGGCCCAAACTCGCCGATGGGTTCAAGAGTTTCAAAGTCCACGCCCTCATCCCAGTTCAGACCAAGCCATTTCAGATCATCCAACTGCATGCGAAGAGACTCGTCAGTGCTTCGCTCTAAGTCGGTGTCCTCAATTCGCAAAATGAACTTTCCGCCTTTGTTCTTGGCAAAAAGGTAATTATATAAGGCCGTGCGGGCTCCCCCCACATGTAAATATCCAGTGGGACTAGGGGCAAAACGCACTCGAATTGGTCGGGACATGGGTCCTCCAGTTTATAGGGATTTGAGTTAACTTCCCAAACTACCAAAGGCTTCGCCAGCCCTCAAGTTTCCGACCATAGAGCCGTGCGCCAAAGTTGTTGAAAGCTGAATTAAAGCGAGAGGAGTCCTTTTTTCGGCAGAGTTTTTGCCAGTTCATTAAAACTGGCTTTGTTGGCCTCTCTATTGAAGTGGGAGTCCAATGGGTGCAGTTTCCACTTTTCAGAGTCCTTCGCCACTGCTCGAGAAATGTCGACAAAAGCGATATTGTTTTTCTCTAGGCAAGACATTACTTTTTCCAACTTATCTCTTCGGCTCTTTTTAATTTGCAAAACCACAACCAGTCGCGATCGCGGAAGCTGTTTTCGCACGCCAGCTTCCATCTGCACAAACGCCGCACATAATTTTGTAAAGTTTGAAGCGGAATACGAGTCAGGAAAGTCACGATCTAGATAATTAAAGATTTTTGATCGGGCTACAAATTGCTTGAGCTTGGTCCAATAGTGTCGACTTTCCCGAAAGGTTTTATTGCGAACCAACTTTTCACCGTTCCACTCGTAATATGGGTCCCAACCAGGGGAATAACGAAACAACGCCAACGTCCCCAGCAGTCGCGCCGCTAATGAGGCTCGAAAAAAATAGAACACCACCCCCCTGTCTTCATCCAACTCTTGAGAGAGACGATCGCTCTCTGCCAAGGCTAAAGCCTGACCCGGGCCATAACCACGAAAGGCATAGTTATAGACTCTGAATTGTTGGAACTTTTCTGCAAAAAGGAATGGAAGAGTCTCTTCGATATTAAGACCTTCGCCAAAAACATTCGAGTCACCTAAAAAAACAGCATGCTTATCAGCGGTTGTTGTGTTCCCACCCGGAACCACTCTGCGGCCATGTTCATCAAATTCATAGGTCGCTTGGTAAATAATCTCGTCGCCTTTGCGTTTTTTGACCTCTGTTTTCACCGATGCCTTCGGCTTAAAACCGAGCAGCGAATCAACAATGATATAGTTCTCTGAATTTTCTTCGACAATGGGTGGGCCACTGGGCTGTTTCTCTGCCAGCAGGACCCCATAAATGAACTCAACCCCGAGGATCAAACACACGAAAACCACCAGGTTGATCAATACCAATCGAATCATATCCCAATGGTATCAAAGGGCCTGGGGTCAAGCAACGGCCCTGGTTTGAAATTAAGCTTCTTGCTCAAGACCGAAGATGGCTTTGACCTCTTCTGTCTCTAAGTCATTTTTGGTTGTGGCTAGCGAAAGCTCTGTGATTAAAAGGTTTCGAGCTGTGTCTAACATTTTGCGCTCACCAAAACTCAATTCTTTATCAACCTTCAAAAGAAAG
>CBDUOS010000027.1:0-28502 GCA_965368905.1 uncultured Bdellovibrionales bacterium
CAGCGGTTCCGATAGTGGTCTCGGCTCCAAACCAAGTGGCAAAAAGTGAGAAAGACAAAAGCCAGAGGGGGAGTTTGCGGCCAGCCAAAAAAAAGTCAGACTCGGACTGGATGTACTTAGATACCACAAAAGAGATTATCAATTGGATCAGCAAATAAGCACTGACAAACAATAGGATCAAAGTCTTCCTCCGCGATTCGTCGAGTCTAGTCTGGGTGAGGAGGTCAATTAATATAATAAGAGTCAAAATGACAAGACTAAGATGGAGATTTGGCTCTTTTGTCTAAAATCTACAGACTTTTAGGCCGATGTGAGAGGGTAACAAACCTACAGGGAGTCATTCGAGATGATGTCAGCCGGTTTAATTTTTTGGATTATTGGGGGAGCCGCCACAGGGTTGGTTCTGTTGACTGTAAAGCTTAATAAAGAAAACTCAGATTTTATTGACGATCTACAATTTTTTTTACGTCAGCGAATCATTGCGCACAACCAAGTGAAGGCAAAGCTGTCAGTGGCGAAAACTAAAATCGCCAAATTGAAGATTGAGAACATTGAGTTGAAAGGAAAACAGATCAAAGAAGTTGAAGAGATCGGTTTTTCAGGCCTATTGGGAGAAGCAGAGTTCGTGGAAGTTCGAAAACAAAAGATTCAAGCATTGGAAAAAGAAATCGATCAACTTCGTAATCTCCAGATCAACGATCACGCTTCGTAATCGAATTTAATATTAAGCCTGTTTCGATCGAGACAGGTTTTCCATTGAGGCAAAAGTCCTTTCTCAATTTATGAATTAGTTTTTTTCTTTCTTTACCTTGCGCTTGTTGGGATCGAGCACTCGGCAACGCAAGCGGATATTTTTCGGTGTGATTTCAATCAGTTCGCTATCCTTCACCCACTCCAATGCTGACTCGAGGGTCAGTTTTATGGGGGGAGTCAGCTTGATTCCTTCATCAGTACCAGAGGCGCGCACGTTGGTGAGTTTCTTTTCACGAACAATATTCACGTTGAGGTCGGTCGACTTGTTAGCCTGTCCAATAATCATCCCCTCATAAACTTGGGTACCAGGCTTAATAAACATGGAACCACGATCTTCGAGGTTGGCGATGGAGTAGGGCGTGGCCACGCCTTTACGATCAGAAATAATTGCGCCAGTGTGGCGACCCGCAATGTCGCCTCGATAGTCATCAAAGCCATCAAAGTAAGTGCTTAGCAAGCCGGTTCCGCGGGTGTCAGTCAAAAATTCAGAGCGGTAACCAATTAAGCCCCGTGAAGGAATACGAAATTCGATGCGACTGCGGCTGGAGCCTTTACTGTTCATTGTTAAAAGAACGCCTTTGCGTTCTCCCATTTTTTGGGTCACAGCACCCACATAGTCTTGTTCAACATCGACAACAGCGATTTCCATGGGCTCTTTTAGAACATCGCCTTCTTTGTGCATCAGGACCTGAGGTTTGCTGACCAAGAGCTCAAAGCCTTCTCGGCGCATTTGCTCAAAAAGGACAGACAATTGCAATTCACCGCGACCCAGAACTTTAAAGCTTTCAGGTGAGTCGGTGTCTTCCACTCGGATCGATACGTTATACAAAAGTTCACGTTCCAAGCGCTCTTTGATTTTCCGACTGGTGACCTGCTTGCCTTCAGTTCCTGCAAAGGGACTGTCGTTCACAGAAACCACCACGGCCACTGTTGGTTCGTCGACGCGAATACGTTCGAGTGGCTTGGGGTTGGCCGGATCGGTCAGGCTATCGCCAATAAAGATCTCATCGAAGCCCGCTACGATGGCGATGTCTCCCGCGTGTAGCTCATCGGTTTTCACTTTTTGTGAATCTGTGTATTTAAAGAGGGTACTGACTTTAACCTTCTTGTCGCCTTTTTCTTGGCAAACCAAGATATCTTGGCCGACTCGAATCGAGCCAGAGCGAATTCGGCCAACTCCTAGTCGACCCACATAATCGTCGTAGTCGATATTAGCCACCAGCAATTGCAAGGGGCCAGTCTCTTCCACATTCGGAGCCGGGATTTTTTCAATGATCCAGTCAAAGAGAACTCCCAAATCGTTGGTGAGGGTGTTGGGGTCAGTGGTGGCGATTCCATCTTTACCGATGGCATAGATAACATCGAAATCGGCTTGTTCTTCGGTGGCATCGAGGTCAATAAATAGATCAAAAATTTCGTTGTGGACTTCATCAATTCGAGCATCGGGTCGATCAATCTTATTGATGCAGACGATGATCTTGATGTTTTTCTTCAAGGCTTTCTCTAGAACAAAACGTGTTTGGGGTAGGGGGCCTTCACTGGCATCGACCAATAAGATGGCTCCGTCCACCATGTCCAAAATACGTTCCACTTCACCGCCGAAGTCACTGTGCCCGGGGGTGTCTACGATATTCACTTTGATATCTTTGTACTTAAAAGACGCATTCTTCGCAGCAATAGTGATTCCCCGTTCTTTCTCGAGGTCCATGCTGTCCATAAATCGTTCATCGACGTCAGCGTTTTCGCGAAAGGTTCCGCTTTGCTTTAGCAGGTGGTCCACCAAAGTGGTTTTTCCATGATCAACGTGGGCAATAATCGCTATGTTCCGGATGGGTATCGACATCTTGAATTCCTTAAATATATTCAGATTTTAAAAAGTGAAAACTAGCTCTGATCGGTACGTTTGTCCACTTTTACTTGCCCATGGGAGGATAGTTTCGGTTAGATCTCAATCAAGAAAATGCTGTCGCTCCTCTTCTGTGGGGATTCGGCAGGTGTTTCGGCGTCCAAATAGAGAATATCGGGTCAGGGCCACGAAATCGTAGATCCAATTAGTGAAGAACCGAGGCAAGATGCGGAAAGGAGTGAGGATGTGGAGAAAGCCACCCACATAGCCGATCACTCGAAAAATAGCCGAGGATTTGTAGTGAAGGTGGCCGCGGCTGTCCATTAGCACCACCGAAGACAAGGACTCACGCACCTCTTTAGGTAGTTTCGCTTCAGCGGTTTTCCCCTGCAGGGAGGCAATCAGCACTTGCTGTGCTTTGTCTCGACGAACCAGAAAATCGATGAATCCATTGCAAAGATTACAGTGACCATCGAAAAAAAGGATCGGTTTATTGTTTTCCGTCATGGGACCAGTATAGTTGTGGGGTGCTTAAAGTTCAACTGACTCGCGATTTACGGAAAAACCTGCTCAAGGGACACCCCTGGGTCTATCGTGAGGCCGTACAGCCGAAAAAAACCATCAATGAGGCCACAATTTGCCAGCTCCTAGATAAAAAAGGCAAAGGCTTGGCTTGGGGCATTTACAGTCCCGAGGGCCCGCTGGCCGTGCGCATACTCTCTTTACAATCGAAGCCACCCAACTCAGCTTTTTATGAGAAGCGCTTAAGAGATGCATGGTCTCTTCGCCAGCCTTTGATGGCTCAAAAGACCAATGCTTTTCGACTGGTGAATGGAGAAGGTGATTTTTTGCCGGGTTTTGTTTGTGATCTTTATGACAAATTGGCTGTGATGCAGTTTGATGGTGAGTTCTGTTACCAGTTTTGGGATCAGGAGTTTCTCGCTCAATGGATTCTTGAGAATACGCCAGCTCAAACCGTTTATTGTAAGCCACGTCGATCCGATGAGCGAGAGGGGCAATTTTTTGGCGAACCTCCAGCGGGAGAAACCGTTGAAATTTTAGAAAACGGCGTTCGTTTTTTCGTCGACTTTGTGAACGGTCAGAAAACCGGCTTCTTTTTAGATCAAAGAGACAATCGAAAGTATCTCGGGCAATTGTGTGAAGGCAAAAAAGTTTTAAACCTGTTTTCATACACCGGTGGGTTTTCGGTTTACGCAGGTCTTGGTAAAGCGACAGATGTTACCAGTGTTGATCTTTCAGCTCCGGCCTTGGAGTTCGCCGATAAGTCCTGGGAGTTGAATGGTCTTGACCCTCAAAAACATAGTGTTCAAGCGGTTGATGTTTTTGAGTTTCTAGAAAACGCGACAGATGAATACCAGGTGGTGATGGTGGATCCGCCATCAATGACCCACTCAGAAAAAACCAAAGATCAGGCTGTGAAATCCTACGTTGATATTTTTGCGAAAGCCGCACGCTTGGTGGAGCCGGGGCAGCATTTAGTGGTTTCCAGTTGTTCCAGTCATATTAGCTTCGATGATTTTTTTGAAATCATTGAACAGGCTTTGTCGAAGGCCCGCTTGCGCGGACAAATCTTACGAGTGTCGGGGCAAGGAATTGATCATCCCTTTCCTCATGCGAGTAAAGAACTGCAGTATTTGAAATTTGTGGATTTAAGAATTCAGTCTTGAGATGCTTGGTCTTGTTCGTCCAACTTTTTCTTCACTTCTTCCATATCGAGCTCTTGGACTTTGCCGATCAACTCGCGCAGTTGCTCTTCAGAAAGAGCACCTGGTTGAAAGAAAACTTCGTAACCCCCGCGAATGACCATAAGGGTTGGGATACTGCGGATTGAAAAGTGAGCGGCCAACTCTTGCTCCAATTCGGTGTCGACTTTTCCGAAAACCACATCAGGGAAATCTTCAGATACTTTTTCGTAAACTGGTAGAAAACTCATGCAGGGGCCACACCAGGAGGCCCAAAAGTCGACGATCACAATGTCATTTTTCTCGTACACTTCTTTAAAATTATCTTTACTTATTTCTGTTGTTGCCATGAAGGGGTTATCTATGGCTGAGAGAATGAAGTCAATGCTCAGAAAAATCCGGTATTTTCAGTGATTTAAAAAAAATATAAGAGGTTTTGATTATAAATAAAGCTGTGCTAGATTGGCGGTGTTGGGTGTCAGGGGCGGCATCCACCGGTTCAGGGGGCCATTAATATGAGAACTTTTGGTTTAATTTTTTCCATGCTTTTTGTTGTAAGCTTGGCATCTGCCACACCCTTATTCAGCTCTAAAGATTGGCGTGCCGAAAAAGATGTGATGACTCCTCTCGAAAAACAGGGATGCATTGCTGAGACCACAAAAACAGTGGATGTGAACGGCGTGAATGAAGATTGGACCTTGCAAGTGATCAAGCTGGCCACTGGCAATGGCGATTACAGCTATCCCATTATTTTGTCTTTTCCTGAAAACCAGCCCAACAATGAATACTATGAAGCTTCGGCACAGAGTAATCGTCCTGATTCACCCGTTTTCAGCATGACTCTGATGCAGCCAGCGAGTGGGGATTCATCCATTGTCGCCAATCGCCTGGTGGATCGAAACAAAATCGTTAACCGTCTGAAAGCGGACTCTACGTTCACAGTCAATTACCTGGTAGACGGTGTGGCGACGCGTTCGGTGCCTTTTTCTTTAAGTGGTTCAAGTCGAACCATTCAAACCATGTTGGACACTTGCAATTGATCTATGATTCCAGAAAAACCGTACGCCCTTTCATGCGATAAAAACAGCGAACCGATTCTTGAGGTTTTAAAAGACTACTTACCAGGCCACCAAGCTCTTTTAGAGTTGGGGGCCGGTACGGGTCAGCATGCCATCTACATGGCTCCTCACTTCAAAAACATGACTTGGACCGTAGCAGACATGCAAGATCGTCACGAGGGCATTCAGATGTGGATTAAGGACTTTCCGAGAGCCAATGTGAAAGGACCCGTAGAATATGAGGCCGGCAAGACACCTCTGCCAGACGGGGATTTCGATGTGGTCTTCACGGCTAACACTCTTCATATTATGAGTTGGAGCCACGGCCTGCAAATGTTTGATGATTTGCAAGGTTTGAAAAGCGAAGCTCTATTTGTGGTTTATGGAGCCTTTAACTACGATGGAAAATACTCCTCAGAGAGTAACAAAAAGTTTGATCAATGGATCAAAGACCGATTTCCTGAGGGTGGTATCCGCGATTTCGAAAAAGTCGAGGAGGAACTCCGTCAAAGGCACTTCCAGCTTGTAAAAGACCACGAAATGCCCGCCAACAATCGGCTTTTAATTTTCAAAAAAGCCTCTCTCCATTAATCCAGAGTCAAAGCGACATCAAACTTCTCCGGTCTCAGAATGAGACGTTCAAATTTTGTCACCTGAGTTTACTTTTTTTCAATTGTATCAGTTTGGCGAGTCTCTATTGGTTCTCAGCTGGCACAAATAATGCTCCTTATTTAAGTACATGCAGAGGGGTCTGCTAAAAAATCTATGTAAAAGTACAAAACAAACCAACTTAAAGGAGTTTTTATTATGAGAGCTAGTACACTAGTTATTTTGGTTGGTTTCTTAGGCTTTACCGTATCCTGCGCCCATAAGCCGGTCGTGGATCAAGGAGCTGAGAAACAACAAGCGAAAGTTGAAAAGAAAATTGAAAAGAAAAAGCAGGCTGACAACAAAGCATACACTTGCCTTGTTGGAAAAGACCAAAGATTAGTGACTCTAGATAAAAGAGAAAAGCGTTGCGAAGTGAACTACACCAAGTTTGGTGACACAGAACAAGTGGCATGGGCCGAATCGACTCCGACCATTTGCGATGATGCTTTCTCTAAAATTCGTACGAATATTGAAGGTTCTGGATACAAATGTCTTGATGGAAAAGATGTGAAGTTTGGAACTCCTGAAAAGAAAGAAGAAGCCAAGAAACCTCGTGAGACCGCCTCAAAATGAGTTCTCACTCGGTTTAATAATAAACTGACAATAAACCAAACCCAAGGCACCGTAACAGCGGTGCCTTTTTTTGTTTAAAACTGCTTACATTGAAGTTTCAGCAATCATCAAAGCGATTCCGACAATGGAGCCACCGGCAATAATACCGGCTCCAATGGTTTCTTTGTTTTCAAGGATGGTTTGAAAAGCGGATGATCTTTTCTCGGCGGGCTTGCGAGCCATCAACCAAAAGATCAAAGAGCCCAGAAAGAACTCAAGTGAAATATGGAATGGAAGAACAAAAGAGATCCCGAAAGCCACTGGGCTTAGCGGAAAACGTCCATGGGTTTTCTTTGATAAGATTTCGAAAACAATACCCATGGCTCCACCAATTAACACTGCCACCTGGGCTGTGGGGTGAAGAGCGCCCAATCCTTCAGAAAGCACTTCAGCAACGGCTTTCCAAACGGTGGCTCCAGGCATCGGGAATTGTTCTGTCGAGAATTTCGAAATATCACCGTCGAACATCATATAGAAAACGGGAACCGCGACCAATCCACCGCAGAAAATTCCGATGGCGTGTCCGATGGCTTGGTGTCGAGGTTTACCACCCAGCATATAGGCGGGCTTGATATCCATGAGAAGGTTCGAAGCACTCAAGCAAACTTCAGATGTGATACCGGCAGTAATCAAGTTGGTCCCCATGTTTCCGGGAGCTAAAACGGCATAAGTCACCTGGGTCATTTTTCCGAGGGCACCCCCTGGAGTGATCGCCGTCACACCGGTCGACTTCACAGCCATAATGGAAAACATAAAAACAAGAGGGACTGCAAGAGCGGACAACCAGTAGTCGATATCGAAAAAGGCTTTACCCATGATCATAATAATAATGGAGAGAATGGGAACACCGATATAAGAGACTTTCCGGGGCAACTCAATGTGCGCGAGGATGTCTTTCTTTTTCGCTTTCTTTTGTTTTTTGCCTTTAAAGATTTCAAGAATACTTGAGAAGGTATTACCAGAGGCCAAGAAAGAGTAAATCGAGGCCGTTGTCATCATGGCCGCTCCACCCCAAAGGGCCCACATCGTGATGTTTTTAAAGCCAGTACCAACGATCACGCCTTTGTTGATCATAACAGGAGCCAGAATGAAATAATTGAGAGCCGCGCCTAAAAGCATCGAGCCGGTGGCGCGGATGCTCATTAACATTCCAGTCCCCATCATCACGATGGAGGTGTCCATTCCGATAGTCAGTTCTTTCATAGGAACGCCACCGATTTTCGGGTTGATACCAAAAATGTCTTCCCAGTGAGCGGGAAGGGTGAAGGCATCCAGCTTAAGCTTGGCTAAAACAGCCCCCGTACGGAGGAACTCAATAGAGGCCGCGACAAGGGCACCGATCCCAAGAATCTTGGCCTTCATAATTCCCTCTTTGCCGTCGGACTCATGCAAGTTGTCCAAAACCACGCCTGCGGCGTAGCCTTCGGGGAAGGGAAGTTGTTCATCATTGATGTAGCGTTTTTTCAATGGGAAGGCGAAGAGAGCCCCCAATAGTCCAAGCACCACCATCCACCAATAGGCTTGCCACATCGGGACCACTTTGCCAGTGACCATCATGTAGGCGGGGAGGGAGGCCATCAGGGGTGAGGTCATATACCCGGCGCTGGTCGCGATCGATTGCATGGCATTGTTTTCAAGAACCGTCATTTCATCGCCAATCTTGAGGCTCGATAATATTTTAAAGGTAGCGAAACTCAAGATCACAGAAGTGATACCCACGCCCAGTGTCCAACCGGTTTTGATCCCGATATAAAGATTGGTAAGGCTCAAGATACTTCCAAGAAGAGCACCGGTGATTCCTGATCGAATGGTCAATTGGCGCATGTTTCCTCGGTAGACATTATCCAGCCACCATTGATCCTTTTCTTCAAGGGTCATTGTGCGCACTTGTTCATCGGTCAGCTGCTTAATGGACATACGGTCTCTCCCGCTATGGTTTGAAAAGAAAGAACCGAATTTAGTAAAAAGAACCCAGAATAGCAAGAACTCCGTGTACGGCTAACTACCTGAATTGATTTGTATTAATCTTGTGATACCAACCTATGGGCGGTGAAATGTGGGGTGGGAAGCCCCTAAGGTGCAAATTCAACATAGCAGCCAACGATATCGCCAGAAGCGCCTGCAGCACTATTAACTATTTTCAAAGAGATGAGGTCGGTAGCAACAACACTCACTGAGTTGGATGTATCGCTGTAAGTTCCAGCGCCCCCACTTGCAGGAAAAGTGACGACTAAACTTGTATCGGCTCCATTTTTTCGAAACGTTACGGTCAATGAACCACTGGCCGGTTGAGCGCTTGCGAACCGACAATACAATTTCTGAAAAGTTCCTGCCCGCGGGACTGGCATCTCAGCATAATTTTCAGTTGCGAGCGTAGTGGTTCCTCCCAGGGCTCCATAAGCTGTACCAGGTGCATGTTGAAGCCCACCCTTCATCCAAGACATTACCGGATTGGCTGCCGCCGTGGTTTGAGTCGTAGCATCGGGATACCTGACACCACCGGATGTGGATTCGATGGTTCCTGCAACGGATAGTTTCTGCCCCGGGTTGTCGGTGCCGATTCCAACATTTCCAGACTCTTCAACGACAAATAGATCAGTGCCGCCAGAGTTGGTCGATCTATCTTTGGAAACAAAAAACTTGGCTCCACCTGTATCATTGTTACTGTCTAGATTTATGTAGACGTTACTTTCTGCAGAAATGACAGCAGCACCAGCTGCTCTGATATCAGATCCGGTGCTGGCATCTCCAGAAAGCCCGCCTTCTCCAAGGTATAGACCTGTACCCATTTGCAAAAGAGTTGAAGAGGAGGTTGTGCCAATACCAACGTTGCCATTTTCTTGAATTCGCATAAGTTCGTCGCCACCATTGGTTTCTGCGTTGGCTTTAAAGATATGGGCTGTAGTGGTGGTGGTATTATCAGAATCGACTTGGTAAAAAAGACTGTCTTCTGCTGCGATTACACCATTGGCATCGATCAAAATATCGGGGCCTGATGCGACGGACCCATTTCCTCTATTCAAGGTGATGGTGTCGCTAAGTCCGCCGTTACTTTTAATTAAAACTTCATTTGTATTAGAAACGACCAAACGATCATTTCCATCCACTTGTAATTTCACATCGCCCGAAGCGTTTCCATCGCTATCGGCGTTGATAACAAAGTCACCGCTATTGTCACCTGCATCCGAACTGCTGGCAACCACTCCAGATAGTCCTGAACCATTACCGTAAATCGTTCCATCCACCTCTAAGTTTCCTGTCACAGAAAGATCTTCATTTCCCGAAGCATTGGTAAGAGTACCCGTTCCAATAAAAACGTCACCACCTTCAATATCCAGAACTCCGGTGGGTGTCGTTGTTCCGATCCCAACGTTGCCGTCAGATCTGATAGTGACTACAGGTGTATTATTATTAAAAACAAAGCGAGCCTCTTCATCAGCACCATGTATTTCTAAATAATCGTTATCATCATTATTATAAAATCTTTCACCCTGAGCACGAATATTCCCATTAACATCAAGCATATGTGTTGGAGTTGTTGTTCCGATACCTACGTTACCATCTTCAAGAATGGTTAAAAGGTCGCCATCGTTATTATCGTCTGAACTCACCATCAAAACTGTGCCGCCGGAGGTTCCACTGGCACTGATTTCTAAATGGGCATCTGGATTGTCATCGCCAATTCCAACAAACTCGGTATCATCCCATATTGAAAAAAGATTTCGGCTACCACTACCACCCAGAACCTTAAAAGCGGCATTTCCACTATTATTGTCGTCAATTGTTATAGATACTCCATCGTATGAGCCCATTTGGCCACTACTACCGAAGAAGATGTCGTATCCAGAAAGGCCAAATTCGACAATTCTACTTCCATTCCTTGAGACGCCAACTCTTCCGTCCCCAGCTCGAAACAAGCCAGTGTCTTCATCTCCATCAAATGTAATACTAGGAGCAGCAGCTGTTCCAAAGTCAGCTTCAAAAGCACCTGTCATTGGTACGGAACCATCGGCAAGAAAGTCTCCACCAACTGTTAAGTTGTTTAAGTCTAAGCAATTGGCATTGTTTTCGTCACAAATCTCTGTGGCATTGATCGATCCGGTGTGAACATCCAATGCGACATCGGGGGCATCTGTTCCCACTCCCAAATAACCATTGTTAGTGAGTCTTAGCTTTTCAGAGATTCCAGCGGCGTTATCATTTTTAGTGTAAAAAATAATGTCGTGTCCGAAGCCGTTGGCACCACCAGTTCCTGAAAGAGTGGATTTTATTCGGGCTCCCAACTGTGCGACCCCTGTACCATTTCCGGCAGAAACGAAATCCAAGGACCCTGTTGTGTCACCAACAGTTGGTGTAGCTCTATTATTGGATAATACCAAAACCCCAGAGGTAGATGCACTCGCTGTTCCATCACCTGAAACACCAACAACCGTAGTCTCAGAGGAGTACCCAATCCCGTAATCAGGTGTTGTGGTTCCGATTCCTATATTTCCAGATGTTTCCACGACAAGAGCCGGCGACGCACTCGCTATATTTTTTGCTCCATAGCCAAATACGAATTGGTCGGCCTGATCAGAATCAACACCAATATTCCATCCATTCCCTGTGGCCTGAGTGTTGAATAGAATTTGTGGATCATGGCCATGGGCATGGATGGTAGTGAATGAATCGGAACCACCTCGTTGGAATTTCCCTAAATCGGCAGAACCATTTGGTCCTTGAACATAGAGTCCACTTCCGGCTGAGAATCTCATGTCTAGTAGGTGTGCTGGATTGTCGGTTCCGATTCCGACATCACCAAAGGGAATTACGGTATCAGTGGTCGCAGCATTCCCAACTTGTACTTTGGTAATTGCGCCGCCAGATCCTAAATGAAAAGTTGCCCCCGCATCAGCCGAACCGAGCACTTGGGTTCCACTAAACAACAGAGCGTGGGCCGTCATGTTGACAGCCTTTTGGGTTTGAATGTACGAGCCCGAGTCGAGGATCAGATAGCTGTCTTCCGCCTGAATCTGAAAGCTTCCATCGCCAGCAACTGAAAAACGTCCGTACCGGGCAGCAGTACCGACGGTATCGTAGCCATAAAGAGAGAATGAAGGATTCCCACTCGTCATAGTTGATTCACCGATTTGCATATTTCCACTTGATATATGCATTTTGGAAGCTGGGCTGGTGGTCCCGACCCCAATGTTACCGCTAGGGTCGATCAACATTCTCTCGGAGCCTGCGGTATCAAAGCGGATGGTGTCGTCATTGGCGCCTTCTTCAAGTTGAATCATGGTATTGGCATCGGCGTCTTCAATGGAGTCTGTTGAGATTCCGCCGACGACGGTGTCTACATAACCTTTGGGAGCTGCCTCACTGGCAGCTGTTGGAGTCGGAAGATTGGTAATGGTGTTGGTTCCGCCCACATCCCAGTCACTTGTTAAAGCCACACTGCCATCTTTCTTGAGAACATCCGTATCGGCGGCGTACCCATTGTTGTTGGCGTAGGCATCCACTTCGGCTTCAGTTAAAACCAAATCAGATCGTTGAACTTCTAGCATTGTAGTCGCATCAGTGTCGTACACCAAGAGGGTATCGTTACTCGCGATTGTTGCGGCAAAGTCTGCGACTCCAGGGATATCCAGCGACAGGCTGCGGTCAGAGGACAGATCACCGCCTCCTTGCAAGCCTGAACCGGCTACCGTGTTAATTGATCGTGTCGCGGCCACCTTTTCAGTATCCAGCTCGTTGATCGCGCCCTGCACATTGTTAGCGACAATGTTGCCAGTGGCAGTATTAGGAATTTGGGTGGAATCAAAATTGCTTTCGTCGACATCAATGTCCACTTCATTGTTGCCGGCATCATCAGTGACAGCGATTTTGTTAGAACCAGCGTTGATCGATTTGAATGGAAGGTCAGAACCTGACTTTGTTAGAACTATGCCCACGCCTCCGACGCCGGAGTTGCTGTAGGTGTTGACTTCGCCACCGGCTGCCGTGCCAAATGCCACCCAAACAGGAGTGTCATCACAAAACTCAACGGTTCCAGCGTTGTAGCGAATTGCCCCTTCATTGGCCGCGGTACAGGCCACACTGCTGTTGCCAATTTGTATGTCTCCTGCCACTTCAAGTAGGGAATTCGGGGTGGTTGTGCCGATACCAATATTTCCGCTGTTTTTAATCATTAAACGAGACAGATTGTTTGCATCATCAAAGATATCAAAGTCATTGAGCCCGCCGATTCCAGAACGCAGAGAGAACTCTTGGGTCCCTCGTTTCAAGGTGAAAGTTGTGATCGGATCACCACCACCACCGGCTCCATCAAGAATCATATTGACGTCTGTTCCCGCGACATGAACTTTTCTTGCGGGTGCGTCTGTTCCAATTCCAACACTTCCGTTAAAAAAGGAATTTCCAACAACGTGCAATGGAGCTGCTGCAACCCCTAAGCTGGAGTCGGCTCCACCTATTCCAATTCTAACACCGGTATTATCAACTTCTAGACGCCCCTGTGTGTCGTAGGCTAGCTGGACACCTTCTCGACCAGACAAGCGCATCGTTTGACGAGCACCATTGACTGAGGCTGGTGCTTCCATTTTAACCGAAAAAATTCCGTCAGAAGTTCTTGAAATTCCAAAAAAGTTTTCATCAATGATAGTCGTTTGATTAGCGATACCATCATTTATGAGAATTGAACCATTATATACTTCTACACTATTGGTTGGAGTTGTTGTTCCGATTCCAATATTACCGCTCGGATCGATAATCATCCTTTCAGAACCAGCGGTATCAAAGCGAATGGTGTCGTCGTTGGCGCCCTCTTCGACTTGCACCAGAGTGTTGCCATCCGCATCTTCAACGGTGTCGATGGTGATGCCGCTAATTTGAGTGTCGAGTTCATTGATCGCGGCTTGAATGTTAGTTGCTACAATGTTGCCGGCCGCTGTGTTAGGAATAGCGCTCGCATCAAGATTGCTTTCGTCGACGCTTAAGTCGATTTCTTTGTTGGCCCCATCAAGGGTCACTGTCACTTTGCCGTTGCCGTCGTCGTTGATATTTCTAAATTCGAAGTCGACGCCATTTTTATTATCGAAGACACCAATGCCGGCGCTTCCTTGGTTGCTCGAAGTGTTGCTTTCTCCGACGGCAGCAAGAGTGTGCCACTGCAGGTTTCCGAAACCATCGGTCTCCAGAACCTGATTGGGTGATCCATCCGCAGCGGGGAGCGTCCAAACCAGATCAGCAGCCACAACCGCAGGAGCGACGAAACCAACATAATTGGAAGAGTCACTGTCGGCGAAACGGACTTCGTTTTGCGCATTCATGGTGAGTGCACCGGTCATGCTGTCGCCGGCTTTGGCAACTTTCTCTGCATCCAATTCGTCGATCGCCGCTTGCGCATCGGTGGCGCCAATATTACCTGCGGCTGTATTCGGAATGGTTGCTAAGTCAAAATTGCTTTCGTCGACATCGATATCGATCTCGTCGTTTCCGGCATCGTCTGTTATCGTCACTTTGCTAGAACCGGCGTTAATATTTTTGAATTCTAGGTCACCCGAACTGTTTTGCTTGAATGGTCCGACACCACCAGTTCCTTGGTTCGAAGCACTTTCAATGTAAGAGCGCCACGAAAGGTTTCCAGAGGCATCTGTACTCAATGCTTGATTGGCAGACCCATCAGCGGCTGGAAGGACCCAAAGCAAATCCGCCGAACCGGGGGCCGCTTGAAAGCCCATATAATTGGCTCCGTTGTAAACAGCCAATGAGTTGGTGCCAACGCTGGTAGCGGTTACGTTGTTGGCATTGGTGATATTGTTGGTTCCCATGTCGATGTCGCCGGTCATGGTACCACCAGCCAAAGCCAGTTTTGTGCTATCTCCAACCGGGGCGGCCGATGTCCACTGGGTGCCGTTCCACACTAGAACTTCGCCGGAGTCTCCGGCTCCGAGTCCACTCAAGGTCACAGAGTCTGTGGCTTGGCCACCAATGTTGCCGTCGACATAGTTTTTGTTAGCGGCATCGTTTGCTGCCGTCGGATCAGCCACGTCGACCACTTTTTGGTTGTTCATGGAGACGTCGCCCGAAGGGGAAGAGGTTAGATAGTTGGTGCTGGTTCCGTTGACCAAGGCTTGCAACTCAGCAAAGCGAGTGGATTCAAATAACCAGACTAGGTTGGTTTGATCTAAAACATTGGACCCACTTGTATCAACGATCAAAAGGTCACCGACAGTCAAGCCATCAACCGAAGAGGCACTGTCTGCGTAAGGCACACTCACAATTTGGTGATTTTGCACGATAGTGTTTGGTCCGGTTCCATCATCAAAAGTCACTCGCAACTGACGACCATCGCCTGATACTGGTGTGTAGCTGGGCCCGCTCACACATGTTGTAGGTGTTACTGCACCCGTTGAGTTGCTCAATGCAGAAGATAAAGTTGCCAAATCTTCATAATCACCACCGCTTTGGGCTCCACCTCCGACTTCCAAAGAAAAAATTCCATTGGAGTTATCCATGTTAATCAAATGAGTTTCTTCATAGAGTACACATTCAGTGGGAAGGGGAGATAGAATTTCAATCGTGAAGGTGACGGCACTGTCTTCAAGAGGTTGACCGTTGGGTTTAATAATTTGACCTTGATAAGAAAATTTAGAGGGAGCCGCTTGCACTGAAAGCACAAAGAAAAGACTGCAAAGAAATGTTAAGAGCGAACGGACCATTTATACCTTTTATCTATAATATGCTGATCGGATAAAAAGGCAGAAATCTTTAGTCGAATTATACGACAATGTTCGGTGATTCTAGCGACTTAGATTTAGCGAAATCCGAAACCCGACGGATGTACAGTTTGTGACTGAAGACTTCTTAGAATGAGTCCCAAATATGTTTCAAAACGGGACCCATAGATTTTGATTTCTTCTTACAAAGAAAAATCTCAAGGGTATGATCATATTTAAGATGCTTGAGGTGAACTAGTCTTTTGCTCTTGAGTTCTTTGGCAACGTAGTGGCCGGGCAAACGCCCCCAACCGAGGTTGTTGAGGATCAGATCCTTTTTTGAATCAATGTCTGAAACTGACCACCTTTTGGCATTTTCAGGGCTTCCCATTTGAGTGTTATCAGGAATGGTACTACGTTGAATGATATGGGGATAAGTCTTCAAATTCTCCAAAGTCTGTTCTTCTTTAGGAAGGCTTAAAAAAGGATGACCTTTTGCGATCACCAATTTCAATTCAACTTGTGAAATCTTTTTGCTATCCAAGTCCAAAGTGTTCTGTATGGATTCAAAAATTGCAATGTCGACTTCTTCGTTTGAAAGCATTCTTTCGCCACTCAGAATCTCCCTGTGGAAAGTGAACTCAGTGGCGGGGAAGCGGGTGATAATTTCTCGTAAAACTTTATTAATCTTCTCAGCCGGAAAGATTGCGGTGGCACTCATGGCCAGCTTCATCTCCACGCCGGAAGCAATTTTATGCACTTCATCCTTTAGCTCTTCGACTTCGTTCAGAAGTTTTTGTGCTTTCTTTAAAAAAGCTTCGCCTTGTGATGTGAGGCGAATTCGGTATTGACTTCGATCCAGCGTGGGGAAGCCGAGCTGCTCATCGAGCCTGTTGATGCTATAACTGATCGCCGACTTGGCTTTGTGAAGATTTTCAGAGGCTCCATTAAAACTTCCTGAGTCTTTTACAGCCTTTAGACAGGTGATTTGGTCAATTGTAATCCACATGATACGTCCTAAAATTAGTACATTATACTGAATATATTGTTCTTTTTTTAGGCTTTATGCAAGCTTATACTGCTCCTGAGCCTTTGAGGTTGGAACTTAAAAGAATTAAAAGGAGAAGATCATGAGAAAACTATTATTGGTATTGGCAGTACTTGGAATCAGTCTTTCAGTAACGGCTGCAGAAATCGAGGCCAAGGCCAGCGAATTCAAATGGACTGGAAAAAAGGTTACGGGGCAGCACTATGGGACCTTGCCATTGAAGTCTTCCAAAGTGGAAGAGGAGAAAGGTAAAATTGTCGGTGGAGAGATTGTTTTGGATATAACCAAAATGACAGTCGATGACTTAACTGGCAAGTATCAGACAAAATTCCTAAATCATATGAAAAGTGAAGATTTCTTTCAGGTCGAGAAATGGCCAACAGCAAAATTGGTTATCGATAGTGTGAAAGGTGGTCAAGCCAAAGGTAAGTTGACCATCAAAGATAAAACCCATCCTGTAGAGTTTGCCTTTAGCGAAAAAAAAGGGCTCTACACAGGGACTCTAAAATTTGATCGTACAAAATACGGAATGATTTATGGCTCAGGTAACTTCTTCAAAAACCTAGGTGACAAGATGATCTACAATGATGTTACATTGGATTTTAAGGTAAAAGTGAAAAAGTCTAACAGTAAATTAGCAAAGGCCCAGTAAGCCACCGAGAGGTTATGCAACCTGTTGATTATTTAATTTTAGGGCGCGGACTGACGGCTCAGTATTTGATTGGAAAGATTCAATCCAAAGAGCCGTCGGCAACGATTGTCTCCACTTCAAGGAATGGCTCCCCCCATACCTTATTTGACCTAAATGATTCTACAACCTGGTCCAATTTGCCAGAAGCCAAAGTCACGTTTTGGACTTTTCCGCCGGAACCGATCGATCGTGTCGAACAATTTGCAAACTCCCACTTAAAAGAACTCGGACAAGTGGTTGTGCTTGGGTCAACGAGTTGTCTCGTAGTCAATTCTGATGGAGAAAAGGTCGATGAGTCGACTCCTAGAGATGAGTCCATTGAACGGGTTCGTGCAGAGAGCTCTTTAAAAGATCAAGGTGCAATCCTAGTTCTTTCTTCTGGGCAATACAGTCAAGAGCGAAACCCGATCTCTTGGGTGGAAAAGGGTTACGTTGGCAAAAACCCAAAATGGGTGAATATGATTCACTTAGAAGATTTGGCAGAGTTCCTTTGGGCAGCGGCCAAGCGGGGGAAGGCAGGCAAACTTTATATTGCCAGTGATAATAATCCCCAGCAATGGGATCAAATTATTTCGCTGTGGGAAAGTAAAGGAATTCTAAAAGACATCCCTATTAAATCCTCTCACAAAACCTCTAAGAGAATTAACTGTACAAGTTCTCTTAAAACCCTTCAGGTAAGCCTACGATATCAAAACTTTGCTGATTCAGTTTCTTGATTTGGTCTTTGCTCAGTAAGTTTGTGTTTTCAAGTTGCGGATCAAAAAAGATAAAAATCTGCTTAGAGTTGAGTTGTCTTAAAACATGCTGACGTTTGTCAGTAAGACTGTACTCATGGGTGCCATAGTCAGTTCCTTCACGCAAAATAAATTCATCGATCAAGCCTTCTAGGACATCGGCCGTGAGTTTCTCTTTTGGAATAACAATACCGGTTTTTTTCTCTTCCAAAGGGTTCTCCTTAAGATTTCATATCATACTCGTGGGATAATGTGATATTGTAAATGAATGGATTTCAAAATGACCCATTTGGACAAGAATGACCTGATAGCCCAAGTGGTTCAGCAACTCGAAAATCAAAAGAAATTGCTGGTTGAAGCAGCGAATGAGGCTCGGGAGTATTCAACCAATGAAGAATCCAAAGCCGAGAACAAGTACGATACTCGTGGACTCGAAGCCTCTTATCTTGCCTCGGGTCAATCGAAAAGGGCACAAGAGATTCAAGCGCAGATCTACCAACTCAATAAGGTTCAAGTGAAAGATTTCACAGACAACGACCCTATTGGAATCAGCGCTTTGGTGGAAATCTTAATGGGAGAAAGCAATCAAAAGTATTTGTATCTACTTCCTGTGGGAGGGGTCGAACTTTCTGTTATGGGGATGAAGATTCAAACAATAACATTGGAATCCCCAATCGGTCGTAACGTTTACCAACAAAAACCCGGTCATGATTTTGAAATCAATGGCAATGTGTATGAAATTTTGGAGGTCAAATAGGTGAACATCTTACCCCTGGACAAAGTGGACCCTCACCTAGTTAAGGCCTTTACCGATAACCAGATTGGAGCCGATTACTATTCTGTGTCGGAGGTGGAAGAAATGGTTCGCCAATCACGAACTCCACTCGGTAGCGCCTCTTTTGCTCTACTCAGTCAGGGGGGGGTGGAGGCGATCCGCATCAGTTACCCACCCGGAAAGTGGGAGAAAGGGAAGGGGCAAGAGCTGAGTCCTCAGTTGTGGCCATGGCCCATCAAGCAGACCGCCTATTTTCAAAGTCTTTTTGTAGCACCAGCTGTGCAAAGGCAGGGGTGGGGAACCAAGTTATCAATTCTTTCTTTAGAAGTTCTACAAGAGGCTGGCGCCAAAGGTGTGGTTTGCCACTCATGGGTTGAGTCTCCGGGAAATTCGTCTCAAAAGTATTTACTGACTTTGCATTTTCGCAGCCTTTGCCGTTATCCTAAGTACTGGAAAAGTGTCGATTACACTTGTCCTCGATGTGGCAACCCCTGTCTTTGTACAGCCGAAGAGATGTACCGAGACTTAAAGGAGAATCCCGTTTGAGTTTTTCCTATTGGAATGACAAGAAGAAGCCCCTTAGTAAGATCGAAGCCGATGTTTGTATCGTAGGTGGTGGTGTCAGTGGCTTATCTACAGCCTATTGGCTTAACAAAGAGGACCCCAACCTTAAGGTTGTCATTTTAGAAAAAGGCGAACTCGGGTCAGGAGCGACTGGACGCAATGCCGGCTTTATCACCTGTGGTTCGGTTGAACACTTTAATCGAATGGTTTCGAAGCATGGTGAATCAACAGCCTTAGAAATTTGGCGTTTTGCTGAAGAGAACATGTCTTTGTTACAGTCTGAGATCTTTCAAAAAAAGAATACACCGAAGAGTTTTCGCCAACAAGGGGCCTTTTCATTAGCGGCGCAAGACTCGGAATTCAATGAACTGCAGCAAGTCGCAAAGCTGATGAGGCAAAACAATATTCCAGTGGATGTGATCACTTCGACTGAAATTGAGAAGAGACTGGGTGCCGTTGGTTTTTGTGGAGGCATCAAATACAATAAAGATGGCGAGGTTGACCCCATAGAGCTTCTTCACGCAATAAAAAATAAAATCAAAGCTGAGATTTTTGAAAATTGCGAAGTCAGTCGTGTGGAGAACACACTTGGTGGTTTGCGACGAGTGATTGCAAAATCAATAGAGGTCGAATGCACCCTTGTGATTTATTGCACCAACGGATATTCAGCTGCGATGGACTCTTACTTCGAAGATAAAATTTACCCAACCCGAGGTCAGATTATGGTTTTTGAGCCGGTGCGCCCCTTTATGGAGGGCCCGTGTTACGCCAACTTCTATTTGGACTACTTTCGACAATTGTCTGATGGGTCACTTTTGATTGGTGGTTTTCGCCAACTAGAAGCAGACACCGAAAAAGGTTTTTCCGATCACACCACAGAAAAAATTCAAGAAGCTCTTCATGATTTTGTACGAAAACATTTACCAAAGTTTAAAGGTTCTAAGGTCTCTCACCGGTGGGCGGGCGTTATGGGTTTTTCTGTCGATGGTGAACCCCTGATTGGCTCTTTGCCGACAGATCAACAAGTGTTTTTCTCGGGTGGCTTTACTGGCCATGGAATTGGCATGGCCTTCAATGCCAGTCGTGCGTTAGTGGATTTGATTCACGGGCGCCCCGTACCTGATTGGCTGTCTTCACGCCGATTCTGATTGCTTTGACAACACCACTTCAGCGACTTAGTCTTTTATAAGGTCAGAGATCGGGGGGTGAAGTGACCATTATTAATAAAATGCCCATTGAATTTTTTGGCGAAGTCTCCATCTATGTTGGAATTGGCATTCAGGTTTTGATGGCCCTCTTTTTGGGTGGCCTGGTAGGCTACGACCGAGAAAAGAAACTCAAGTCTGCTGGAATCAAAACAAATATACTTATTTGCCTTGGTGCGGCTCTCTATACTTCCATTGGTATGTTGATCGCCGTTGGCGCGGTGGGGATGGCTGATCCGAATCGAATTGCAGCTCAGATTGTTAGTGGAATCGGCTTCTTAGGTGCCGGTGCCATTATCCAAGGGAAAGGAAGTGTGATCGGTATGACAACGGCCGCCACAATCTGGGTCGTCGCTGCCATCGGCTTCACCATTGGTGCGGGATACCCGTTCACGGCAGCCTTTTTTACCCTCACAGTGTTAATCGTTTTGAAGCTGATCAGTCCGATTTACAAGTTTATGGAAAACGAAAAAGACTACGACTACTTTCAGATGGATGTTCTTTCTAAAGGTTCAGTGAAAAAAACGGTTAAAGCCATCATTGAGAACGACGAGTTCGAAATTGATGAGATTTCCGAAGAGCCCGTTGCTGGAGGAAAGAAAGGAAGTCGTATTTTGAGTGTATTTATGTTGGCTCACCGTCGTCATATGGAGCGTTTGTCCTACGAAATCCAACACGCTTTGAAGGTGCAGGAGGTGTCCTACTTTTCTGTGGCCAAGTCGGTGGTTGAAGGCACTGAAGAAAAGGTAGAGAGACTTAAAGAAGAGGGCAAAGCCAAAGTAAAAGAAAGAAGCAAAGATAAGGTCAAAGAAAAAACGAAAACAAAAGCAAAAAATAATAAGGAGTCATAGACTTTTATGAAGATCGCCTTGGTGGGTGGGACCCACGGAAACGAACCCACTGGAATTGAAGTTATGAGTTTGTTTCGCCTGAGTAAAAAAAACTTCCTCAATGACTATCAATGCTTTTGGGGAAACCCCAAGGCTTTCGAAGAAAAGAAACGCTATCTAGACTCAGATCTCAATAGAGCTTTTGGAAAAAGTAGCCAAGCCAAAGGCTACGAGGCCAGACGGGCTCAAGAACTTGAGAGAGAAATCCGTGATACTTTTGATTTCTGTATCGACCTTCACACAACAACCTCGAACATGGGTATGACTGCGATTCTCAATAACACTCATCCAACCAGTCAAAAAGCGGCTCGTTTTCTAAAGATTGAATTCCCTGACATCAAACTAATAGAAGAGGATCATTTGAATGATGATTGTGTTCATCTAAATCGACTATGTCCTGGTGGTTTAACTATAGAAGTTGGTCCTGTGGCTAATAATGTAGTCTCGGGGGAGTTAGTCCTAAAAACTTATGCGATTGTCGAAAAGCTTTTGGATTTTAACTTCGACTTTGAAGTCGACGAAACACCCATCGAGGTTTTTAAGGTGGATGGGGTCTACAATTATCCTGAAAAAGGTAGTTGGTACATCCACCCAAAGCTGGAGGGTGCCGACTTTACGCCTATGGAACGAGGTTTCCCGCTGTTTATCAATATTAACCGTGATGTGATTGAATTTGATCGGGATGGAACATTTTATCCATTTTTTATTAATGAAGCCGCTTATTTAGAACACCGTTCGGCGTTTTTGTTGGCGAAAAAAACGGATCACTTCACATCTGCCAAACGCATTTGACGATTGAATTTACATTTATTGTTGTCGAAAAAAATATGATCACCAATTTTTTTCTTTTTGCATTGGCGTTTTTCAAATTTATGGGCCCAATGGGGTTTTGTTCTTTTTAGCTTGGCTTGAGTTCTAGGGGCCCAAAAATGCGTCCAACCCGTTTCTTTGCTTTCCATTATATGCTCTGTCACTCGCCAAACTTTCTTAGAAATTTTCATGCGTCCCCATCGGCGCATCCCTTCGAATTGTCGCCGAGCTTTCGTGACTCGGCAAACACGATCTATCTGTCCTTTAGCTCGGGTCATAATCGTCATGCCGACAGCATACATACCCTTGCCAGGTTGGTTGGCCGCTTCGCCTTGAAGGGCGCAAGCCATACAGTCAAAAGGTTTACGACTGGCGCAGTTCAGCCGTTTCTGAGTCTGCAAAGACTCAAGGTAGGTAAACGAGGGCAAATTCTCCATATTAGGTGTGGATGAACATGCCACCAAAAAGCAGAGTGAAACACTCCAAAAAACCAATTTCCCCATTGGCCTTATTAACTGCAAATTAAGAACCAAAGCAGATTGCACCGCTTTGGTATAGGTCTGTAAAAGTGGGGCTTTATCAAATATTTGGGCGTTCGTTTTTATGCTTCAGTCTGATAATTTCAAATAAAACGACAAAAGATTTTGCACTGTTTTATTCTTTACAAAAAAACGTACTTTTTAAAAGTCTGTTTCAGTTTGACCTTATTTCATGAGCTTTTCTGTGTTGTTCAAAACATGAAACATACAAGCTGTTAGCTTTTTCGCATATTCGACATGAATGAATTCATTGGGCCCATGGGCATTGGAGTTGGGACCTAGTACGCCTGTTATAACAAACTGAGCCTTTGGAAAAGCCTCACCAATCATTCCCATAAAAGGAATCGAACCACCTTCGCCCATAGCGAGAGCTTCTTTTCCATAGTAAGTTTGTGAGGCTTCTTGCACTACATTTTCTAGTGATTCCGAGGCAGCGGGGGCGTTCCATCCACTGGCGGCATCCTCAAGTGTGTATTCCACTTGTGCGCCGTATGGTGGGTCTGTTTCCAATAAATTTTTCAAATCAACGGCCGCTTGCTTGGCATCGATCGTTGGAGGTAAACGTAGTGACAGTTTCAAAGATGTTGTTGGGCGTAGGACGTTCCCGGCCGAGGCAATTTCGGGAAGACCTTCAGCTCCAGTTACTGAAAGCGCTGCTCTCCATGTTCTATTAAGAATTAACTCAACTTGTGAATTACTCATAGGTTTTGTGTTTCCGGTGAATGGAAACTTTGAGTAAACCTGATCTTGTAGGGTGGCGGCAGCCTTTTCAGCTTGCTTAATTCTTTCTTGGGGGATTTCGGCTTGAAAGGCTTCCGGCAATATTTTTCCAGTCGTTGGATCTTCCAATCGATTTAATAACTCGCGAGCGACTCGAAAAGATGAGGCGACAATACCGCTGGCATCTCCGGAGTGAACGCCTTCGTTTAAGACATCAACCTTCAAGACACCGCTGACCAGTCCTCGCAAAGAAGTGGTGGACCATACCTGTTCATAGTTGCCGGCTCCAGAATCCAAACAAATAACCAGCTGGGGTGAACCGAATTTTTCAGAGTAAGTTTTAAAGTAAAAGGGCAGATCTTCAGATCCCGATTCCTCACTAAATTCTATTGCAATTTTTATGTTTGGGCGAGGAGTCCCAGCTTCTAATAAATATTCAACAGCACAAAGAGAGGCGTAGATTGCGTAACCATCGTCAGCTCCACCGCGACCGTACAATTTTTCACCTTTTCGAATCGCTTTCCAGGGGTCCAAATCATCGTCCCAGCCGATCATCTCCGGTTGTTTGTCCAGGTGGCCATACATAAGAATTTCATAGTCGAGATCACCTGCCAGTTCTAAAAGAAGAAGAGGAGTGCGGTTTTCTCCACGAAGAATTTCTTTCTTCAATCCAGGGATGTTGCGTGCATCGATCCATTTTTCCACTAACTCAAGAGCTTGGTCGATATATCCATTGGACTGCCAGTTGGCATCAAAAGCCGGAGATTTCGCTGGAATTTCAATATATTCCATTAGACTGGGGATAATGTTATCTTCCCAATATTTATCAATGGAATTCATTAGATCTGCAGACGACATAGCTCCTCCTGGGTTGGTGAACACTCTATAGCGAAATTCACCATGAAATCCAAGAGAGCCCGCAGAAAGAAACTTATTTACTTTGACCTCTGAATCCTCAAAAATAACCTACTTGTAGAGATTTTGTACACCTTGGAATCTAAATATGTCAGCGCCAAAGCAGAACCACTGGAAAACTCTCAAAACCCTGGGGCAGCATCTATGGCCCTCTGGCCGCACCGATCTGCGTCTGCGGGTTATAGTTGCTTTAGTGTTCTTGGCTCTTGCAAAAGGGCTGAATGTTGGCATTCCCTTTCTTATGAAGTATGCGGTGGACAGTTTGTCCATGCAAAATAATACTTTAATTTTGCCTGTGGCATTTGTGATTTC
The DNA here is from genome assembly GCA_965368905.1 of uncultured Bdellovibrionales bacterium. Classification (GTDB taxonomy): domain Bacteria; phylum Bdellovibrionota; class Bdellovibrionia; order Bdellovibrionales; family JAGQZY01; genus JAGQZY01. The sequence continues at coordinate 24,526 of CBDUOS010000027.1, forward strand.
TTATGGACTGGCCCGCGTGATGGTGTCTGTTTTCGGAGAGCTTCGTGATTTGACTTTCGTGAAGGTGCAACAGCATGCTTTACGCACCATTGCTTTGAATACGTTCAAGCATTTGCACAATTTGTCTTTGGATTTTCATTTAACTCGTCAAACCGGTGGTCTTTCTCGTGTTATTGAACGTGGTACGAGGGGAATCCAGTTTGTTTTAAATTTTATGACGTTTAATATTGTTCCAACGTTATTAGAGATTGCTCTAGTGACAGTGGTGTTGACCTACCACCTGAACATATTGTTTGCCGGCATCGTTCTTAGTACAATTGTGATTTATATTTTTCTCACGCTGTGGGTGACGGAGTGGCGTTTAAAGTACCGTCGCTCGATGAATAAATCAGAAACTCGTGCCAACACGAAAGCCATCGATAGTTTGATCAATTATGAAACCGTTAAGTATTTCGGTAACGAAGAGCATGAGTACAAAAGATTTGATAGTTCATTGGCTAAGTACGAGTCGGCTGCGATCAAAAGCCAGGGCAGTTTGTCTATACTCAATGTACTGCAAGCTTCGATCATTGGAGCTGGAGTGATATCAGTGATGTTGTTGGCGGGGCAAGGTGTAGTGCGTGGAGAGCTCACAGTCGGAGACTTTGTTTTGGTAAACACTTTCTTGCTACAGCTTTACATGCCTTTGAATTTCTTAGGCTTTGTCTACCGAGAGATCAAAAATAGCTTGGTGGACATGGATAAAATGTTCGAGTTGATCCACGTCAATGCAACAGTCGCTGATCAAGATGGTGCTATTGACTACCAAGGCCATCAAGGTGTTGTGGAGTTCAAGAATGTCGACTTTTCTTACAACTCGGATCGCCCGATTTTAAAGAATGTTAGCTTTAAGATCGATTCTGGCAAAACATTAGCGGTGGTTGGTCCCAGCGGCTCCGGAAAATCAACTTTAGCTCGCCTGCTGTTTCGATTCTACGATGTGAACTCAGGAGAAATTGCGATTGATGGTGTGGACATTAAGGCAATGACACAAAAGTCTTTGCGAGAAAATATCGGTGTGGTTCCACAGGACACGGTCTTGTTCAATGATACGATTGGGTACAATATTGCCTACGGAAAGCCCGGGGCTGAATTTTCTGAAATTGAAAAGGCTGCCAATTTTGCCAAAATCCACGATTTTATTACCAGTCTTCCGGATGGATATGATTCGATGGTTGGCGAGCGGGGGCTTAAACTTTCAGGAGGAGAAAAGCAGCGGGTGGCGATCGCGCGAACGATTTTAAAGAACCCGCAAATTTTGGTTTTTGACGAAGCGACATCGGCCTTGGACTCTCACAAAGAAAAAGAAATTCAGGCTTCACTTCGCGAAATTTCTGAAAATCGTTCGACTCTGGTCATTGCCCACCGACTTTCGACAATCATTGATGCTGATGAGATCATTGTCTTAAAGCACGGTGAAATTGTGGAGAGAGGCCGGCATAGTGAACTTTTAGAACTGGACCAGGAATATGCTGACCTTTGGCGAAAACAACAAGAGGCTCAGGAGTACAAGCGCAAGCTTGAGGAAATTCAGGACTAATCTCTAGACCAATGTCGGCTCGACTTTTTAAACTCTATTTTTGAGTCTTTCTTGAAGACAGGATATCATTAAGATTCAACCCGTTAGAGAAGCCTATGAAACTCATTGATCGTATTGGACTATCCGCAAACCAGTTGGACAAACGTTTGCTCAATTTATTGAGAGATGTTGAAGTCATCAATTTCGAAGATTGCTACACGAGTGACAAAGATCTCCGTAAGGCGATTGTAATCGGAGAAGAAACGCCAATCCCGACAATTTTCAGGTTGGTTGAAGAGAAAGGTTTAAGTTTTCTCATTCAGAAAAAACATGAATACTTTTTGTATAACCTTATTATGAGCGCCATGATCTGTCGCTACCCAGACATCTTTTTGAAAAGCCCAATTACGGTTATTACCCGTAATGCTAATACCAACAATGATCGAACCATCAGCATTCCATTTTCATCTACCGATGATAAAGAGCGCATATTTTTTGAGTGTGAAGAATTTGTTAATCAAAATAGTAACAACTCTAGTATTCGACAAAATTTAAAAGTCATTATCAGCGAGATGTTTTCGAATGCCATGTACTCGGCTCCGACGGATGATAGCGGAAACTACCTGTATGCTTCTCATCCAAGAAACAAGGGTGTGACTTACCCGAATAGTAAGAAAGGTGAAATTCTTCTTTCATTTAATAATGAAATTTTTGCTGTCGCTTGCCGTGATCCCTATGGCTCCGTTAATAAGGTGCGAGTCATGAAAAGGCTGCACCAAGTGTTTCATGATTCAAAGTTGGCAGCTGTTGAACATCGCAATAACGAAAACTTGGGAAGTGGTTTGGGTTTAAAAATGATTATTGAAAATTCTATTGGTTTTGGAATGGTCGTACGTCAAGGATTCGAGACGTTGGTGTATGCGACTTTGCCAGTGGGATCGGGGAATCGCAAAGTTTCTCGAATCGCGAAAAACATCTGTTTTAATTTTTATTAAACTGCAAAAAAACTGAACGAGACCACTCGCAAAATTGCGAGTACAAGAGCGCCGGCAATAGCGGGCATCCATCCGTTGATGTCGAAGCCTTTCAACATACCAGCTGCTAGCCGCAAAATGACGGCATTGACCACAAAGATAAAAAAGCCCAGTGTGATGATTGTGATAGGTAAAGAAAGGAAAACTAGTAACGGGCGTAGGAGCATATTCAAAAGCCCGACGATCAAAGCTGCAAGCATGGCTCTAGGAAAAGAACTGATTTTAAAGCCAGGGACAATCACCGCCGTTAAGTAGAGAAGTAAACTTGATACAAACCAAACTATTAAATTTTCCATTGAAAGCATAAGTGTTCTGAAATCCTTTCTGCGAAACAAGTAGAGACTGTTTATCATATAAAATCTTTTACAGTTACGTAAGATTCTGTAAATGACTGTATCTTGCTCCTTGCAATTCAGTAGTAGATACGAGATAGATTGATTGGGGAAAAGGGGGGGATCGTGATCAGAGCACGTCATCTGTTAATAACAATTACAGTAATATCAAGTATTTGTGGGACCAGTGGTGCCTTGGCTAGTACTGAGTCTGACTTTATACGGGCCAACAAAGAGTACACTGAAGCCTACCGAGATTTTCTACATTTCGAAAAAACAGCGCTCGCAGACTATAAAAAATTCAGTGAAGAGCTGAAGGACGCCCAAGCTGCATTTGAAAAATCAGAAGGAATTTTTACAGCATTAGATACTGAGCTGGTAGCGCTCAATCAAGAGTTGATTGCCAACCTTAACATCACGCAAGCCAATCAAAATCTTATTGTTGATACCCAACAGGGACAGAAAGACACCTTAGACCAAGCAGTTGTCGATGGGCTGTTTCAGCCGGGTGATGTGATTGATCAACAAAGCATCGCCGCAAAGGCTAATACATACACACAAAAAATAAGTGAGTTGAACCAGGGTGTCGATGAACTCAATGATGAGATTGCTCATCTTAAGAGTTCTCAACCTTACTCGGGCTATATCTCACAGCAGAACAGCTTAGAAAACCAATTGGCACAAAACCAAGCAAACAAGAGGCGTTATGAAGAACGTATTGCGTGGTTCGAAAGACGTATCAATGAAATCAATTTCGAAATTGAAACCACCGAAGACAAGATTGTTCGTTTGGATGAACTCGCTGATGAGATTCGTAATAAGTTATTGCCGGGTCTGAACTCTGAGCAGTTCACTCTTGTGAATGACATCAATAGTTTGAATGTAGATATCAGAGATTTAGACTATCGATTGCAAAATGTCCGTCAACTTGTACGTGAGCATCGTCGTAATTTAGACGATATCAACAATCGCTTGCAGGCTCGCATTAATGATCGTAATCGCTTACGCCAAGAAGCGGAAGGATTGCAATCAGAGATCGACCAAATTCCAAAC
>CBDUOS010000028.1:0-28197 GCA_965368905.1 uncultured Bdellovibrionales bacterium
ACGCTTCTGCGCGCCGTACGAGGGGATGATCTATATAAATCGACCCCTTTTATTATGGTCACAGCTCAACAAACCCAAGAGCGTTTGAAAATTTCTCAGGCAGCCAAGTATAATGTGGATGCATATATTGTGAAACCTTTCCAGTCAGACACTCTGCGCGGCAAAGTGATGCAAGTTCTGTTTGGAAATTCTGAGGATAAAAACCAGTCCGCATGAAGAGTTGGATCGGGGGCCTTATTCTGTTTTTCAGCTGGCCTTCGTGGGCCGCTGAACTCAGTCTAGAATTCACCGATCCCAGTTTGATCGAGACAAGCACCCTGGTGGTTAATAAGGAACAAGGGGCTTTGCATTCCACCCTTAGAGTTCGCAATTATAACAACCCTAATATTTACGAGATGAATGTGGGGGATGGACGGCACGGCCCGTTCAATTCTTCGACCTACGCTAACTTTAGCGTCAATGGTGATGTCACGGGGAATCGCATTTTGATCGATGTGAATGAGTACCCGGCCTTACAAGTGACCGACTTTCAATTGGATGCGGGATGGACCTTAGAGGTCACCGGCGGTGGTCCCCTGATCATTTATAGTCTAAAAGATGTGAAGATCGCAGGAGAAATCTGGTGTCATGGTGATGATGGAGAAAGCGCGGTGGGCGCCACACCCGGTGCTGGTGGCCAAGGGCGCTGCGGTGGAGGTGACGGTGGCGACGGTGGCGCACCCACCAATGATGGAGATGATGGTTTGGACAGCGACACCAATGTGACTGGTGGAAAAGGGGGCAACTACACTGGTGGCGCAGCCGTTTCAGGTGGTGGTGGTGGTTCATGGAACACATCCACTGGAGCTGGTGCCGGAACCAACTCAAGTCCATTGGGAGGACTTGGGGGTACAAGTTTTTTTGATCCTGAATTCAACACTCCGGCTGGCGGCGCGGGCGGCGGCGGCGGCTCAGGAACTCCCACCGAAGGTGGTGCTGGTGGTGGCGGTGCCGGTGGCACAGTGATCATTAGTGCGGTGGGTGACTTTCATTTAGGTTCTTTGCCCTCTTCCACAGCAGGGCGAATTATGGCTTTCGGTGGAGCCGGAGGAGATTCGGACGTGGCTGGTGGTGCCGGCGGCGGCGGTGGCGGTGGTTCCGTGCAAGTCTTCGTGGGTGGAAACATCGAAATGCTCAATACGATTGGCTCGGGGGCGGGTGTGGCTGGGCCAGGAATTGGCGGCTCCAACCTTCCAACACACAATGGCGGCAATGGTGGGCCAGGACGCAATTGGTACTCCAGTACAACGGGTGGTTACAATACAATTCTTGGTGGAGGCGCAGGATATTACACGCCTCCCGAACAAACCATTGCTCCAGGTGATGTTCAGTTCAACGATGCCACTCAAACAGCTGAGTCTATCAGTTTCGACTTGCAGAACACGCGCCCAATATTTAACGCTCTAACCACTACGCCGGAGTCGGGGGATTTCCTTATCGAGGTCAAAGGTAGCGAAGACGATTTTGTCGGGGATGATACAGGTTGGACGACTGACTTAAATGTCATTCTTGGCAAACGCTATGTGAAGTTTCGCATTTCGATCACAACAAGCAATGTGTCGTTACCGAATTTTCTGACTGCGGTGACTTTGGACTACACACCTGGTGTAAAGAACGAGTACGATTTTGCGGCCACCAGTTGTGGTCGAGTTAGTACTCCTCAGTCACCTTGGGGTCTTGTACTATGGCTGTTTCCAATCGCCTTGTTGTTGCGGTTGAAAAGATCGCTGATCAAAACTGCCAACCTAAGATAAGGTAAAGATCTCCAACAAGATCACTGTTTTCGCTTTCTCCAAAATAAAGAACTTCGGCTTCCGCACCAAAACGAAACCCATCAAAGAACAGTGGAAACAAAACACGCTGACTGCTACCTACGCCAATTTGACTTTGACTGGATAGGAGACTCAGAGTTGAGCTCCATTGTCCGCTCCCGAGTTTAAAAACCTTCTCTCCGATGAGTCCGAAGGCCAACTGCTGTTCAATAGTTACTTGTTCATAACTTTTCCTTTTCAAAGATGGGAAGTCGACAACGATGGCTCCAAACCCCCAAGAGAAATCTTGCTGTGACCAGATCAGTTGATTGATCCAATTGCGGGTATTGATATTGGGTTGAAAAGGAAAAGCCGATTTGGGTTGAGGCTCGTACTCCACTTGACTGAACTTAGTGTACCAACGCAAAATCGATTGTCGAGTGAGCCAGACTTCAACCTCCAAGCCCGCAGAGAGAAGGTTAAATCCTTCTAAGTTGGCTTTGGTTTGCCCCCCTTCTTTGTAAGATTTCAAACCAAAGCTTGGTAAATAGAAGAAAGAGAATGATCTAAAAATATCGCGAGGTTCCAAGTCGACAACTTGTGTTGGCTCAGCCTTCGGAGCCGCAACGGATTTTGGAGGTGGTGGTGTGTTGGTTCTTTGGGCTGGAGGCTTGCGAAGCTTTGCCTTTGTTTTCACAGTTGGGGTGGGTTTCCTTTTTGTCACGACTTTGGATCTCGGTTTCTCGGGCAGCACGTAGTCCCAGTCCACCAGTGTGGGTTCAGAAAAAATTCCCATGCGCCCCGATTGGTCGCCGGCGGCTACGCGCCAGTAGTAGGTTTCATTTTCATCGAATGTTTTCCACTGATAGTGGGGTTTGCCGAGTTTCTCTTTTACGACTGGATCACGAAACTCTTTGTCTTTTGAGATTTCAATAAAGTAGATTTCTGCCCCGGATATGGGCTCCCAGCTAAAAACCGCGACGGGCTGCTCAGCTTGGGCTGACGGAATAAAAAGATAATGCCACCAGTGAAACTGTACAGAATCTGGTTCTTTAAAAATCTTCGGCTTCTTCAGCTTGGGTGGTGCAAAGGGATTTTCGCGAATAAATAGGGGGTAGCTGTAAGCAGGTGGAATTTTAAATCCCTTTTTATCAACGCCCCAAACTTCCCAGCGAAAGTCATCCTCAATCGAGACGCGTTCATTGGTTTTGTTGCGGGCTGAAGGAAATCGAAGATTTTCTTTTTTGCCGTTTAAAACAAGTTCATAGGAGTCCACATTCTTTTCAGGAGTCCAGACAAACTGCAATGGTCCAGTTGGCTTTCGATCACGAGGCCTGGGAAGAACCAATTGTATCTTTGGGGCTTGCCAAACTTGCACTTCTCGCCCTTTACTTCGTCCGCTGGGACCTTGTAGGTGAGCTTGGTAGTTGCCAAGTGGGAGCGGTATTGAAATGGAATTATTATTGATGGGTAGAACTTTAAAACTTTTTCCATTCTGCTCAATATGAATTTTTTCTGCCGGACCCGTCCAATCAAACAACACATGGGCCTTTTTTAAATGGGTGTAGTGGCGGATCAGTTTCTTCGAGTTCCACCGCAAGTTCTCACTCATTTTGTCTTTCTTGGCTCCATCATCAGAAAAAACCATGAGCTCGTTCTGACTGATCGCAAACGAGTTGTCTTGAAACTCCACGTCCGCCTTTCCTTTGTTGACTAAAATTTCAACACGACCATTTTCAGTTTTTACAATGTCTACATCGCTGTCGGCATCAATTTTCACTAAAGTGGTTTCATCTGCAATAAGGGCTTTATTATAGGGGTTTCTTGCTTTTAGATTTCCTTGGGACATCCGAATGCGGATCTCTCCTGATAGGGACTCCGCTTCGGGTTCTATGGTGATTAAAGTGTTTTCAGATAAATTAATCTGAGTGCCGTTCTCCAGCTCAATCCGAGCGGTGCTTTCGGATAGAGTAAGAATAGAATCATGAAAGTATACTTTTTCGGGAGCCTGACTCTCTTCCCAAATCAAGCTGTCTAAAGGGCGCCGCTTTAAAGAATTCTCAATCGCTCGGATTTGACCAGCCATCACCCCATCGTTAGACTGGGCTTGTTTACTCACGGGTCCAACCAACTCCATATGCCAAAGGAGTAGCAAAATCTGTAGTATCAAGGCCACTAAAAGTAGGCCTATAACTTTGTTGTCGGACAGTTTGAGTTTCATCAATTTTCTTATCGGTATAGATGACTCAAAACAAGACAGGACTTTGGTCCGAATCACAATGATATTGGTAGGTTACCCAGAGCAAATCAGTCAGATCTTACCACCACTGGGTGGCTTGGGGGCTATATTTCTTAAGGGGATTTACGATATTATTATTGTCGGAGCTTGACGAATTAAAGACCGACTCCAACTTTAGAGAGAGTTCACTTTGCTTCAATGTTTAAAAAAACCGAATGTTCGATTTTTGCAAGGAGGTAAAATGGATAGAGATAACCAGCATTTTGAATTCATTCAATTTCGACCATCGCCAGCCCAGGTGCAGGCACTCTCAAAATCCTATGAAGAGATTGTCTGGCTTGCCCCCAGCGACGCCGTCGTAAAAGTAACAGTAAAGAAAACGGAAGCCTTATTTCATGTCACTTGTGTGATTCGAGGGACTGCCGGAAGTTTTGCTGCCAAAGGAACCAGCGAGAATTTTTTACCGGCTCTTAGAATCATGGAAAGTGGAATCAACAGAGAAATAAACCGTTGGAAAAAATCTCGCAAATTAACGAGTGCCGAGGTGAACGAACAAAGAGTGAGCTAAGGAGGTTTATGTGGAACAGCTAAATTATCAACTGCTTATAAACAACCATCACAATATATCCCCAGTCGCTACCAAGAAACATGTAGATCTCGTTTTAAAAGAGGTCAAAGAGGTGATTGATCAAGGGGAAATCCAAGTCAAAATAGAAGAACTGCCTGATAGTAAATATGCGGTGTCGATGGCTGCACAGTTACCCAACGACACTTTGATCATGAAAAAGAAAGGCAAAAGAATCATCCCTCTTCTAAAAAAAGTAAAGAAGACACTTCTCAGAAATTTAAGAAATCGACGGAAGAAGAAACGTCAGCGGAGTAGACGATTTAATCGGCGAGCACGAGCTGTATAAAATAATTTTTTAAAGGAGGTTTTATGAATCACAGTGCAAAAGATCGAGCCTTGTTTACGTTTTCGGGCTTGATGATCGGCCTTGGTTTGGCTGCCTTTTTTTTCAATATTAAAACCATTCATTGGGCAAATGCTGAAAGCGAATCTCGTAACCAACATCAAATTTTCGATGACACTGATTTTCCAAGGGATACTTCTGATTTCCAAAGCTTTTTTAATGAAGACCCTTTTCAAGAGATGGAAGAAATGCAAAATCGTATTTTTGGTAAAATTCCAGATTCGTCATTGTTTCCCAGTCGAGACGCTTTGTTTTCAAACAAAAATTGGTCTTCTCTCAGTACTAATCAGGGACACTTCAAGATCGAGAAAAGCGAAACTGCAGACCACCTGATTTATGAAGTGGAAATCGAGGGAGCTGAAGAAGGCCGTTCCATTGACGTAAACGTGATAGATCAAATGGTGACAGTGACCGGCCGTAGAGTTGATCAGTCAGGAAGAAGCAATGAAACCCATCGATTTTACTCTTCTTCTACATTCAGTCAGAGCTTCAGTCTGCCTCCAGGGTTGGACACTGAAAATGTGGAAATGGAAAACTTTGGGCACCGTGTGGTTTTAAAATTTCCTAAACTTAAATCGGAAGTTTAAATATGAGGACCTCAAGGCATGAGGTCCTTTGATTCGATTACTCCTCAAGAAGGCTTCTCAACATCCAAGTAGTTTTTTCATGAATTTGAATACGCTGGGTAAGTAGGTCAACAGTGGCTTCATCCGATCCAGCTTCCGCAATGGGAAAGATCCCTCGGGCTGTTTTAATTACGGATTCATGGGCTGTGACAAGGTTGCGAATCATTTCATGAGCCGTTGGCCAACCGGTCTCTTCTTTGATTGTCGTTAACTTTGCAAACTCATGATAAGAACCAGGGGCTTTTTCACCGAGTGAACGAATACGTTCAGCAATGTCATCGACAGCTATTGCCAACTCCGTGTAGTGCTGTTCAAACATCAAGTGAAGAGTTTGGAACATGGGTCCTTTAACATTCCAGTGATAGTTGTGTGTTTTCAGATAAAGAGTGTAGCTATCGGCCAGTAGGCTCGATAATCCTTGTGTGATTTTTTCTCTATGCTCGTTTGGGATTCCGATATCAATTTGCATCTAAGCTCCTTTCACTTCAGATAGTCGCTTATAATAGCTCCAAATGTAGTAGGAAAGCCAATAATGACGATTCGTTTCAATGCCACGTAGGGAGTATCGAATATAGGGAACTTGTCGATCAGGGTTAGAATCAATACGATGCTACTGATTGCGATGACGTAAGTCGCTAAGACTCTTTTGACAAACTCAATCACATTGCCTTTTAGGCGATGGCGGTAAAAGTTAAAGAAAATAAAAAGAATCACTGTAATCAATGAAATTGAGATCAGAGCTAGCGCGTTGCGATTCGGAAGATCCTTGCTTAGGTTCCAGATCTCCTCAGTGAAAGACAGGGGGGCTGCAATCAAAAATGAACCGACAAAGAGCTGAAGGATGTCGCGGGGTTTAAGTTCCACCATGATCGGGTTCATTACTTGCGATAAAGGCTTACCGGTGTCGTCTAGAAAGGTCACGACTTCACGCAGGTAACCATTCACTCGTTTAATTTCAGATCTAAAACTGTCACCCACTGGTTTATTTCCTCAACAATAGTTTACGAACTTTAATTTGAACGAAGTTAGACTGTTAATGCAAACCTTAATTTAGGTTTTCGAGCTCCGAGGGGAGAAAAGAATGGTGTTCGATCACTTCAAAATGATCGCTGAGTATCCGAGTTAGGTTAAACAATGATTCCATCTGTCCTTCATAATCGGAAAGGGCTGAAGCAGAATACTCCTGAACCAAGTCTTCAGATTTATCATCACTAGGGCAATAGTTCTCATCAAATAAACCGTAGTAGTAAATTCCATTTTGTTGGATGTCATGGGAGCGGCGGAGTTGACGTGAGATATTAAATACCAAGCTATTAAGGATACCAAATTGATAACGTAGGTTGTTGTATTCAAAGCTGAGTAAATTGGCCTCTTCTAGATCTTGCAATAGAGCTTCAAGTTTTTCAGGCTGGTTATCGTCGAAACAAAAGCGCCAGTAATCAAACTCTTGCCATGCCACTTGGTCCTCGAAAAGATGGGTGCGATCAGAGGCAATTCCATGGGCAATATAGTTGGGCTCACTCTTAGTTTTAAGCAACAAGCACTGACCAGAATTATCAAAGCCATGATGGATTTGAAACAGATTGATCGGCACCCGACTTGACCCGCATTGATTGGCGCCCCAAGAGGTTAGAGGGAGTAAGAAACAAGTTGTTAAAATAAGGAGCCAAAGAGGTGTTCTGTGCATGCCCTTTTTTAGAGCAACTTCAGTGCCAAAACAATGGCAAAAAAATCTAGTAAAAACAATGAGTTAATGGTTCAAGCTGAGTGAGGAAACCCTTTGGTGACGACCAAGGGCACTCCTCCGTCTATCTTCTGTATTCGTTGGCTCTGTTTGAACTTATTTCTGACAGATAATTTCGTCCGATATCATTCACAATTATTTTGATCCAAGGCACAGGTCCATGGATCAATTGAACGTTTCTAGCAAAAATTAAAGAGTCTCTAATAAGGAGTTCAGGGTTGCAGATGGGCGCATGGCTTGAGCGACTTTGTTGTCGTCGGAAAAGTAATACCCACCCAGATCCACGGGCTCACCTTGTGCTCCATTTAGCTGTTCCATGATTTCCCCTTCCTTTTCTTTCATCTGCATGGCGAATTCAGAAAAGTGATTTTTCAGCTCAGGGCTATCATCCTGGTCGGCTAAAGCTTGTGCCCAATAGAGGGCGAGGTAAAAGTGGGAACCTCGGTTGTCTATTTCGTTAACTTTGCGCGAGGGTGATTTATTGTTTTCTAAAAAAGCATCGTTGGCTTTGTCTAGGCAGTCGGCCAAGACTCGAATCTTTTCGTCTCCCTTTTTGTTGGCCAAATCCTCAAGAGAAACGGCGAGTGCTAAAAACTCTCCGAGGCTGTCCCAACGCAAGTGATTCTCTTGCACAAATTGCTGCACATGCTTGGGAGCGGAGCCACCAGCTCCGGTTTCAAACAAGCCACCGCCGGCAAGAAGCGGAACAATCGAGAGCATTTTTGCACTGGTTCCCAATTCAAGAATAGGGAAGAGGTCTGTGAGGTAGTCACGTAAGACATTCCCAGTCACCGAAATAGTATCTTCTCCAGCTTTGACACGAGCCAGTGTTTTTTCAGTGGCTTCAGCTGGGCTTAGAATTTCAATCTCCAAACCTTCGGTGTCGTGATCCTTCAAGTAAGTTTTAACTTTTTCGATCAAATTGGCGTCATGTGCCCGTTCAGGCTGGAGCCAAAAGTAAGCCGGAGTTTTTGAAAGGCGAGCTCTTGATACTGCTAATTTAACCCAGTCACGAATAGCGACATCTTTGGTTTGGCACATTCTCCATATGTCACCTGTCTCCACAGGTTGTTCCATCAAGACTTGGCCAGAGGAATCTTTGACGACAACTTGCCCCGACTCTTGGATCCAAAAGGTTTTGTCATGTGAACCGTACTCTTCGGCCTTCTTGGCCATCAGTCCAACATTGGCGACACTGCCCATGGTTGTCGGGTCAAAAGCGCCATTGGACTTACAAAACTCAATGGTTTTTTCGTAAACAGAAGCATAGCTGCGGTCTGGAATAACTGCTTTCATATCTTGTAGCTGACCCTTTTTGTTCCACATTTTTCCGCTGGAGCGGATGGCCGCGGGCATTGAGGCGTCAATAATTACATCGCTGGGTACATGTAAGTTGGTGACTCCCTTGTCAGAATCTACCATGGCTAAATCAGGGCCGTTGCTATAGCACTCGTTGATTGCGACCTTAATGGCGTCTTGTTTGTCGCCAGGAAGCTTTTCAATTTTTTTCAAAAGGTCACCCAGACCATAGCGTGAATCCACTCCTGCTGCTTCAAGCTCCTGAGAAAACTGTTCAAAGACGGGCGCAAAATAAACTTCGACAGCTTGTCCAAAAATAATGGGGTCTGAAACCTTCATCATGGTGGCTTTCATATGAATAGAAAACAAAACATCTTGTTTTTTTGCGTCTTCGATCTCTGTATTTAAAAACTCCTTGAGTTTCTTTTGGCTCGTCACTGCACAGTCGATCACTTCATTTTCGAGAAGTGCCAAATCTTTCTTCAAGACTTGTGGGTCACCACTTGTTGGAATCAACTCAATGGTAACGCTGTCGGCTTTAGGCATCACAACCGATTTTTCAGTACCTAAAAAGTCACCATCACTCATGCTAGCCACGTGGGTTTTGGAGTCGGAACTCCACTCGCCCATGCTGTGTGGGTTTTTCTTGGCAAAACTTTTTACGGCTTTGGCCACGCGTCGGTCTGAGTTTCCTTCACGCAAGACAGGGTTTACTGCACTTCCTAAAACTTTGGAGTACATTTTTTTTACTTTTTCATCTTCGGAAGTTTTAGGTTCTTCCGGGTAGTCCGGTACGGAAAAGCCTTTGTCTTGTAGTTCAGCGATGGCATTCTTCAATTGAGGCACAGAAGCTGAAATGTTTGGGAGTTTAATGATATTGGCTTCCGCTGTTTGTGCTAAAGCTCCCAATTCGGATAAAGCATCTGGTACCTGTTGCTCAGGCCTCAGGTACTCAGAAGCATTGGCCAATATACGAGCCGCCAAGGAAATATCTTTTAGTTCCACCGCAATACCTGCGGCTCCAGTAAACTTCCGAACAATGGGCAAAAAAGATTGGGTGGCCAGGGCTGGGGCCTCATCGGTTTTGGTGTAGACAATTTTTGAAGGCATAGGGTTATCTCCCGTGTACAGTGAAAGCTGAACTTATATCGAATGGGAGTCAATGGGGCCAGTCGCTACGCCCCGCTACAGCGTGAAATTATTGAATAATCGCGTCTTTTCTTAAGAAAAACAGGGGAACCTTGACCTCGAACTCCTCTCCTCTGTCGTCAATGAAGTAAAAAGAGCCACGCATATTCCCAGTTTCCGAGGAGAGGGGACAGTAGCTGGAGTATTGGTAGGTTGCTCCAGGTTGGATCTGAGGCTGCTCACCTACGACTCCATCGCCTTCAACGGTTTCGGAATGGCCATTTCCGTCCACAATAATCCACTTTCGGCGGAGCAGTTGGCAGGGGTGATTGGAGTTGTTGGTGATGGAAACGTTGTAGGTGTAGAGAAATTGACCCACAAACTGTGTCTGCTCTGGCACGAAGAGCGGAATGACTTCGACTTCGATCTCTTGGGTGGTTTCTCTGTAGATATTCTCAAACATGGGACAAATCTAGCAACAGCCCTATTGAAACTCAAAGAAATTAGGGTCTTTCTGCAAAGTGAAAAGTTTATAAGACCCCATTCTTGTAAGGTGGTGAAAATGGCCTGTCTTTTTATAGCAAAGAGGCGATTTTTTCCGTCAGCTCTTTGTCTTCTGGCTTTACTGACGAAGAAAAGCGTTCCACAAGTTTACCCTCTTTATCAATCAGAAACTTTTCAAAGTTCCAGCCAATTTCTTTTTTGTCTGAGCTCTGCGAGATCAAATTGGCGATCAAGGGGTGTTTTTGATCCCCTTTAACAACAACTTTTTCTGTGAGTGGAAAAGACACTCCATAGTTCAGCAGACAAAACTTTTTAACGCCTTCATTGCTCTCTGGAGTTTGGCTGCCAAAATCGTTACTGGGAACGCCGACAACGACAAAGCCTTTGGCTTTATATTGATTGTATAGTTTTTCCAACCCATCCAACTGAGGTGTGTAGCCGCACTGAGTGGCGATATTAACCATTAAAACAGGTTGGCCCTTGTATTGCTTTAAGTCCATCGGCTTTCCTCCAATCCTATTAATTTTGTTTTGATAAATTGTTTTAGCGTTTAGCGGTGAAGCCAATAAAAGGCCCAGTAGTAGGGGGATCCAGAAGGCTGTGTGTCTCATTCAGTTGACTCCGTGTGATTGGCATTCAACCTACCAAAAACAGCTTTAAAAATAAACCAAGAGCTAATGTTAACAAGGTGTATACGGCAATATAAGCGCAATTCGGCTTTTTCATGGCGCTGAACTTGCGACTTTTTCAGAATGTGTCATAATATAAGTATCAGGGTGGTGATCGCATTGGAGGGCAATCGTGCGACGCAACCAATATTCTATCCAAAAAATCGCAGTCATTCTCTTATATATAATCCTGTTACCCATGATGCAGAATTGTGGAGATGGTGTTGGTTTTGGAAATGTCGATGAGTCGCAAAACCAACCATTTAAAGGGCCGGAGTTAAAGAACTTGGTCACTAACAAGTCGATCGCTTTCAATATCAATACCGATATTTTGTTCGTACTTGATGACTCGTGTTCAATGCAGACAATCATTGATAATGTGAAAAATGGAGTGGATTCGGTTTCGAGTTTGAGTTTTGCACCGAATACAGAAATGGCAGTGACGTATATGTCGCCAGCCTTAAAAAGCGAAATGGGTGGTTATGACTTTTCTGCACCATTTTATGCCGACTCTCAAAATGCCCCTGGGTACTTGCAATTTGTTTCGCAAAACTCTTTGGATACTTTTTTGCAGACTTTGTCTACCCAAGAACAAAGCACCCAATTGGCACAAAACTTTACCTCTCCGGTATGTGCGGAAGAATGGTTTGCACCAGGTAGTACGGTGACCACGGTGGGAGGCAGTGGTTCTTGTCTTTCCGGAGCTATGCAGATTCCCAATTATTGTACAGTCGTTGAAGCGGGTGGACTGGTTGTGGATCAATTGACCAAAAAATTAAGTGGCCTGGGAAAAGATCTTTTTAGAGACCAGTCGAATGCTCATATCATTTTTGTTTCTGACACCCATGATGCCGGAGCCAACTTTTACGGAACAAACGTTAAGCACCCCGATCGAATGCCCAATGTGGATGAGTTGAAAGCAGCTATTTTATCAAACAACCCAAATGTTCAATCCATTCGTTTCAGTGGAATCGTTCCATTGCCACTTCTCGGTGATGAAAAACTGAATGGGCTAAATGTGATTGGAGCGGTTCCGCAAACTCCTGAGGAACAGTACATCAATAGTGAAGGAGATCACGATTTTTCTTACCTTGATCTGATCAAGGAAACCGGTGGGGTTGCAATGCATGCTCAGTCCGATGATTGGTCAGTTGCCATGAATGAACTGATTCAGTTCACCGAGACCCCCTCCTCTGTCCTTGTTCTCTTACAACAAGCAGTGGAAGAGGTGAAGTCAGTTAAAATCAATGGTGTTGTCATCAATAGCTCTCAGTTCAGTTTAAAGAGTGATAAGAAAACGGTGGAGGTTTTTCACTCTTATCAAATTGGACAAAGTTACGATATTCAAGTGGAGTCGACCTATTTTACCAACCCTTAAACGATGGCTTTGGTCAATTGATCAACCGGGTGAGAGTTCATCGCTCTCATCTGGATCTTAAGATCTTTGGCGGCCATGGCATATCCGCCATCGCCACCATCAATAAAGTGGATGTGGCCGCCCTGTTGGATGTTCTCAACCAAACAAGTCATCAGAGACTCTTGCGAGAGGTGCAAGCCATAACAAATGCTTCCTTCATTGTGCAGATTCTCAAGAAGATCCTGAATTTTTCCCATTTCTTCCGAAGTACAATCAATCACCATGCGAAGTATATCATCAAATTTTCGATAATCTGAGTGGGATTCCAAAGAATCTTTGTAGTTTTTCTTATCAAAGAAAATTGGAAGGTTCCATTTGTACGCCCAAACACAAATCAGGATCGTCACAAAACGGTGCAAAAAACTTTTGCTCGTGTGATCGGTATTGTACTTCCACTCATCTCGGATGCATTGTGTGACTGACTTGTAACGAAGGCTGTTATTTCTAATGGGGCAGGTCTTAGACATATCATTGTCAAAAATTTTGTTGAGGTCATCTAAGACTTTTTTAAGTACACCTTGCGAGCCCTGGGTTGTGGGGAAAACTAAGAGTGTCACAATTTGTCCTCGAGTGGATTTGATGGGTTGCCAACGACAAGACAATCCAGACAGTTCCTGTAGAGGGTTTCTATCCTGGTCTAGACAGTAGGTTACGGGGTCGGATTTGATCAAGTCGTCGGCATAAGCCAAGCCACCTCCACGCAGCATTGCGATAGACTTTTTTGGGTTCAAGAAGAACTTCGCGACTTGAATTTTCTTGTCGGTCTTATAGATGTCTCTAACGCTGACGAAACCCACTCGCAAATTCATGCGGAACTGACTTTTGGCCATCGATTTTAAACCAAGTAAGGCCATTTTCACTCTTTCGATGTCAGATTCGTGGAGGAGAGCTGTGGCCCCATCGCCACCAAAAACGAATGGAAAATGAAAAGTGCCCAAAGCTTTCTGTAGAACGGAAATAGAGGCCGCACCGAGAGTGTTCACCTCTTTGTAGCGTCCTTCTTCAATAGCTCGAGTGGAACCTTTAATATCGCTTATGATAACATACCAGTCGTCTGGGATATCGGTGTAGTAAGCTTCATTATTCAGCTCAGAGAAATCGCTGAACCCACGAAGATTTCCGTAAAAATTAGCTGTATTTGTTTTACTTGGGGTGGGGTGGGATTCCATAGCCCCATTTTATATTAGACAATGGGGCTATGCTTCTGACTTTTAGTCTAGATTAATCGGGTATTATCAGCCTTGAGTGACTGTAACATTTACGGCACAGGGCCCTTTTTGGCTTTCACCAACTTCAAATTCGACTTGATCGCCATCTTTTGGTTCGATTCCTTGGACTTGAGAGATGTGGAAGAAAAGATCACTTCCATCTTCTTTTGTTATAAAACCAAAACCTTTGGTGGCATTAAAAAACTTCACTGTACCTTTATTCATACTTTATTCCTTGTGTTTATTATTCCTGCCCCACTATCAAAAGCGTACATACTTTAAATAATGGACTCTTTCGGTTTATACCTCCTAAACCGGAAAATCAAGTTTTATAGATGTTCAACCTTTTCTTTGGACTCGTAAAAAGTCCATACCAATCCAAGTAAAAAGCCCAGATTGTCTTCGGCTGCAACGAGAGGACTATCGCGGTTGGAAGCCAAGTTGAGGTTGCGCCAAGAGACACCGGTAAAAAGAAAAAAATCGTCACTGATCTGCTGTCCAAACCCACCGACGAGTGACGTTTCTATAAGACCTGATTTGCCACTGTATTGGGGACGATCAGTTGTGGCTTGGTCGAAGGGGACGCTGTAGAAAAAACGTCCGTATTTTGCTGAACCAAATTCGGCACTTAGACTAGCAAATAAGGTAGTCTGAGTTTTGGGCCATCGGTACCAATAAGAAAATCTCGGTTCAAACGACATTCCTTCAGAACGAAACATATTATTGAGGCTAAACTTTGTGGAAAAAACAGCTCGTGTGGCAAAAGTGAAATTCAATTTGTGACCCGGTACATCAGTTAAAAATCGAAACAGAAGGCGTGGTCCAATCGCCATTAAAGCATCCAAGTCGGGCATGTTCTCGCGAACAGAGTTGTCCCCTGATTTTACAGGAAAGTTGAAACCGAAACTGAGTCCCGTTTCATAACGTTTGGATGACAGGACACGAGCTCGAGTGCCCTCATCATCTGAACGCAAATACCGACCGCGATAAACATAGTACGGAAAGGGCACCGCTCGAATTTTGTTATTGTCAGATCCAGGGTAGTCAGGGATGTTGAGTGTGATCACGCCCATGCCAACTTCATATTGGGGTTGGGCTTCAGAAAGTACATTTTGTGTGACTTGCCCCCGGGCAGGAAGACCGAAAACCAGAAGAAACAGAACTCGAATGAGCATACTAGTATCGCTTAAATGGGAAACAGGTGACTGTGACTCCCTTTTGGCCGTCGGGTTCTCGTTCAATTTTTACTTTTCGCCCCTCTAAATCCTTTAGATAAAAGATTCCTGCAGAAAGATCTTTCATTTTCATATTGGTTTTGTTTCGCAACAAGCTTGTTTTTAGACCGATGGTTTGTAAATCGGCATTTAAGCTAGTTCGTGGACCAAACCAAACGGCTTGCAGCTTATCATTCTGGAAGCGTAGCTGCATCCATTCTAATCCGTAAACCGAGGTTCGTTTTTTCTTCATATCCCAAATTTGCTCCCGGCTCGATCGAGGCTCTAGTGACTTCTGCATTCTAAAATCTGTTTGCTTCACAGAGGCCACTTTTAAAACCAACGGAATGGATTCGCTACAAATTTTTTGTACGTCAATGAGAGTGCCATTGGTTCGTCCAGGGCCCGTACAGGCCGTTGCTATGAAAAGACAAGCAAAAAGAAAACTACATCTGCACATGTTCATCCTCAGGAAATGGTGCGGGGATTTGTGCAACGGGCTCGTTCATTTGCTGTCTCATATCAATTTCAATACCTCTTGCAATTGTTGAGATCGGTACATCATTCGGAGTTCCCTCAAATGGATTTTCACCGGCTCTTCCAATTTTTTCCATGGTGTGAAACACCCAAGAGACAATGGAGCAAAACGGAATAGATAACCAAACAAAGCGAGGTCCCCATATTGGAGACTGAGTGGCTAAGTCCAGACTGATATTCTTAAATTCAGGAATAATTCCAAATGGGATTAGGGTGAGAAACAAGAAAATAAAGAGGCCGCAGATGGTGGCGTATTGCCTGGGGTAGGGGAAATTTTTAATTCGCTCTGACTTTCCTTGCAGAGTGAGCATTTCTTGTAAAAGATCCTCTAGATTCAAGAACGAAAAATCCCAAAGAACACCCTCTTCTTTTAGTTTCCGTAAATGTTTCGATTGCAGAAACAATATAGAAGTAGCTTTGTTTCCTTTGGACATCACATAGTCCAACTCACTCAACGGAAGATAGGTCGTCAAATGGTCTTGTAGGGTCTCTTTATGTTCGGGAATATGAATTCGATCGCTCCACTCTTGGTTCGTGATATGCTTGCCATTGGCCTCCCAAGATTTGGGGTCGCGCATGCTGTAGCGAAGGGCTGTGAGCCAAGCAATATGGCGATAGATAAGGGTGCGGTGCACTTCTTTGGCGCCGTCGCGCGACAACTTTTTATCATCAGGGCGAATCATGTCTTGCGTTTTCATTCCGAAAGATCGCGAAGCATTGACGATTCCTCCCCAGATTTTTCGAGCTTCCCAAGTTCGTCCATAGGCAGCATTGTTTTGAAAACCGATTAAGAAGGCAACGGCGGTACCAATGAGAGCTAAGGGTGTCCAGGGTACTTGTAGAAACTCAAACCCCAAAACTTCGTACATAAAAGTGGCTATTGCCGAATACAGGATAAAAATAAGAGTTTCATAACGGGTCCATACCAGAACTTCTTTTAATGAATAACTGCGCTTTGTAAGCATTTTCCCACCCTGTTTATAAAGGTAAATTGTAAGAAGGTGAGTCGGTAATGTCCAGTCCCTCTGTTCCTTCACTGTTTCATAATGAGCTCGGATTAGTTTTTTAAAACTTTAAGCATTTTAGTGTGTTACGAGTTAATTGAAAAAAATCTTAATAAAGTCGCCACTCGATCGTTAACTCAATGACAGAGAACCTTTGGGAGGTCCCATGGCAAAAAATTTGAAAACCTATGCTCCAGAGAGCGCTTATAAAAAGACAGAAGAGTTTATTCGTCCCACCCATGGCAGTGGTGTGGAAATTGCTGTTGCATGGAATGAGCGGGTGATTGGAGATCATCATTTTCACCGTTCTGGAGGAGTCAGTGTGGGAGCCCATCCCAGTTGCGATATTCAATTGCCATTGATCCATTCTTTTGCAGAAAGGATTGAACTGATTCGAATTGATCATGGTATTTCCGTGAACATTCCGGCTGGAGTAAAGGTGGAACTTGTCCGCTTGGATGATCAAGGAATCATGCAGGCTCAGCCTGTTGACTCCACTCAAGCAAATCTTTATCTGCAACAAAAGGAAATGCTCTACATTTATCTCTCAGATTCACTCAAACTCATTGTTCGTCCGTCACAACAGTCAATCAATCCAAAAGTGATTCCATTTATTGATGTTTCTAGTGATGGTTTTTTAAGCCTAGCGCTAGCTGTGGCAATCAGTGCGATCATTGCCTTGTTGGTGCAAATGAATCCTTCACAAGGTCCTATATCTTTAGATGACGATGTTTATCAGCCGGCGTTGATTCTGCAAAACCCGCAAAGGATTGCAAAGATACTCAATTTGCCTCCTCCAAAAAAAATCGACATGACAAAGCCAAGAAAGCCAAAACCTAAAACTCCGGGGCCAAAACTTTTGAAGCCGAGCACGGCAAAAACTCAATCCCGTATCAAAAAAAATCCTGGAAACAAAACCAAGCCGAGTTCGTTGGCGAAGAATAGGAATAAGACTCCTAACAAAGTGGGGTCTAAGTTTGATGCTGGAAAAAGTATAAAGACAGCGAAGAAAAGTGATGCTCAAGCCAAGTCACCCAATCTTAGTCAATCGGGTATTTTTTCCGCTTTTGGAAGCAACGGTCGTCGCAACCAAGTAGACAAAGACTACGAGGGCGGCGGAGCACTTGCTGGTCTGGCCAAAAACTTCAACGGCAAGTCGGGTGAAGGCGCCAATCACGAAGGTGATCGATTTGGTGACCGTTTTAAGAAAGCGTCTTCGAACAGCTCCGGGCGGAACAATGTTGGCGTTGAGGGTTTACAGGGGAGCAATGGTCTTGGCCCAGGCTTTGGAAACCAAAGTCTGGGAAACAAAAAAAGTGTTTCTGTTATCCCTTATGGTAGTGGAGCGACGTTCGGTGGAGAGATTGACCGTGAGGGAATTCGTAAAGTCTTTTTTGACAACTCAAGAGCCTTGCGAAGCTGTTATGAGCGTTCTCTCAATAAGAATGGTCGCTTGGGCGGTACTCTGACTTTGGACTTTGATATTGGAGAAAATGGGCGCGTGGTGGGTCGGCCGAAAGTAAATCGGGACCAATCATCGTTTTACAATGCGTCGATGGCCGAATGTATTACCAACCGTCTTCAAACTTGGAGGTTTCCACATCCTCCCCGCAACAATGTGGTGAATGTGCTATACCCATTAGCATTTTCGGCAAAATAAACACTAATAAATTTCTTACCCAGTCGTTAAGCTTATAGATTCAGGACAGAGGACTAAGAGATGGACGAAAACGAAAAGAAACGTTGGGTGAGAGAGCTCTTTCTAAAATACGAAGGACGTCTGCTTCGCTACGTTATGAAGTTTACCAGTCATGAAAAGGCCTCAGAAATTGTCCAGGAGTCGTTTCTTAAACTCATGAAAGTGGATGACCCCAACAAGCTTTCTGGAAAGGAACTGGCCTGGCTATTTCGAGTGAGTCGAAACCGTGCCCTGGATCGTTTAAAAAAGGAGAAGCCTATGAGCCAATTAAAGCAGGGGCAAGATATTCCATTTGAGAGTGATAATCCGGAAGAGGCCCTTGATCGCGACCAACAGAAATCAAAGGCCACTCAAATGTTACAAAGTCTAACCCCAACACAAAAAGAAGTGGTACGTCTTAAGTTCCAAGAAGAGCTTAGCTACAAAGAGATCGCAGAGATCACGGGTCATTCGGTGAGTCATGTGGGAGTCATCCTGCACGAGTCGATAAAAAAACTTCGTAACCGTGCCAGTCAATCTCAATCCAACAGCCAGGTGGTGCAAAATGAAAGAGATTAAAAAAGAATTACTGACAGCCTACGCCCTGGGAGAACTTTCACCCACAGAGCGAGCTGAGATTGAAGAAATTTTGAAAAACAACCCAGGGTTGCAGAAAGAAATAGAAGAGATTCAAAACTTCGGGAATTTTTTATCTGAAGAGTTAAAAGCTGAAAGTCTTCCGCAAATGACAGAAGAGTCACGTGGTCAGTTTATGGATAAGGCCATAGTAAAGGATCAATCGACTCCTTGGTGGAAGCTTCTGTTACAAGGCAAGGTGATTCCGGTGGGGATTATTATGACGGCCTTTCTTGGGTTGGTGGTGTTTTTTACTTTGCAACAAGAGATGCTACGTGAAAACACGGAGAGTATCGGTGATCAAGCGCAGGGCTTTGAAACCAGCATTGCGGTTGGCGAGGGACGAGCCAATAAGCCCCAAGTGATTCCGCGAGAACGTCAGGAGCTTGCTCCTAACGGTTCTATTGTGGCTGACAAATCCAGTGAAGACATGGTGGCTGCTGCTCCTCCGGTTAAGGCGAAACCTTCATCAAAACGAATGCGTTCGGCTGGAAAAGGGTTCAGCGAGAGAAAAAAGGAAGCTGGTGCTGTTGGTATTCAAGCAGGCATCAAAGACTCTATGTACTTGGCGGAAATGGACAGTGAAGAGTCTCTTGCTGGTTCAAACAACAGTGTGGTTTACGGTTCTGGGCGAGGGCGACTGATGCAAAAGAAATCGAAGAGAATGTTTCGACCAGATGATGCCAATCACGGTGGCTATCGCGTGTCTCCACAAAGTGGTGACTCCTATGAGAATGTGGGAGAGAATTCTTTTGTCACAGTCAGTAACAATCCGTTGTCGACGTTTTCAATTGATGTGGACACAGCCAGCTACACCAACATACGTCGCTATTTAACAAAGTCTAATATGTTGCCTCCATCTGCCGCTGTACGAATTGAAGAAATGATCAATTACTTTAATTACCAAGACTCAGCGCCCAAGGGAAAGGACCCTTTCAGCGTAAACTTGGAAGTGGCAGAGTCGCCTTGGTCCGAAGGTCACAAGTTGGTGCGAATCGGAATCAAAGGCAAAGTGTTTCCCGAGAAAAACCACAAAACCAATTTGGTTTTCTTGGTCGACGTTTCCGGTTCCATGGACACTCACGATAAGATTGGTCTTTTGAAAGAGGGCTTACATAAGCTGTTGGAAGAACTTGGAGAAGACGATCACGTTTCATTAGTGACCTATGCAGGGAATTCGGCTGTGGTCCTAGACTCCACAAGTGCTAATCAGAAAAAGAAAATTCATCAAGCCATTGATAATCTTACCGCTGGTGGTTCAACCCATGGGAGTAAAGGAATCACGACAGCCTATGAGTTGGCGCAAAAGAATTTTCGTAAAGAAGGTGTAAACCGAGTGATCTTGGCGACCGATGGTGATTTCAATGTCGGGACCACTTCAGATCGATCTCTGGTCGATCTGGTTAAAGCCAAGGCGCAAAATGGTGTTTTCTTAAGTGTTCTAGGGTTTGGCTCTGGGAACTTGAATGATTCAATGATGGAGAAGATTTCCAATAAGGGAAATGGAAACTACTTTTATATTGATAGTGAAAAAGAGGCTCGTAAAGTTTTGGTGGATAAATTACAAGGAACCTTGGTGACAATTGCCAAGGATGTGAAAATACAAGTGGAGTTTAATCCGAATAATGTTTCTCAGTATCGACTAATTGGTTATGAGAACCGTAAATTGGCTGCCAAAGATTTTAACGATGATAAAAAGGATGCGGGTGAAATTGGTGCAGGTCATACTGTTGTAGCACTATATGAAATCAAACCGGCAGGATTTGAAACAAAAGGCATCGACCCTCTTCGCTATCAGTCAAAGAAGAAGTCCGAGAAGAAGTCTAACCCCTCAGGAAAGTTTTCTGATGAATTGCTCATAGTAAAGTTGCGCTACAAAGAACCAAATGGAAGTAAGAGCAAACTTCTCAGTTTTCCCGTCGCTAAAGCCTCTCGTAGTTTTGCTTCGGCCAGCCCTGATCTTCGTTGGACGGCCAGTGTGGCGGGCTTTGGTATGATGCTCAAAGAGTCGGCCCACAAAGGTTCAATCACCTATGAAAAGTTGATCGAATGGGCCAATCAAGCTCGCTGGGCCGGCAGTGGCTACGACGAGGAACGTGCAGAGCTGATTGAGCTTGTCAAAAAAGCCAAACGAATTTCCGGAAACTAGAGTTAGGCGATTGATGTATCAAGTTATTTAAAAAAAAGCGCCAGAGGGTCGCCTGGCGCTTAGGTAATACATGGGGTGTATGGGGTGCGTTGGGTGTGTTGGGCTATTTGTGATTTTTAAGTACAAACCAAATGTCAAAAACAGGTCGCAGTTGCTGGTCCTCAAATTGAATCACAGATTTGTATTTGATTTCATTTCCGTGTCGGTCCACAGAGTGGTAATTGGGGTCGAACCTCAAGTCGATGGCTTGAACGCCTGCTTCATATAAGGAGATAAGCTCGCCTGGTTCGGAGCGACCATTGAGATTGCTGTCCTTCCAGAGTTTTAGTTTTGCAAAAACCTCATCGCCGGCCGTAATATAGCCATCAGAATATCCGGCCACGTTATTGATGGCATCGTAATTATCAAATTTTGCTAGGGCGGCGAATCCATTTTCGGCCAAGCTCTCATCCGGTCCAACAGTGTTGTTCCCAAATAGCTGGTTAATTCCTTCCACTTGTCCACGGGAATTGGGAAGAACGATTGGCATAATGTTTGGATTGCGAAACCAGCTGATTGGTCTGGCGGTATAGGGTTCGGGCGTGGCGTTGATACCGAGTATGTCAAACAGAACACCATGCTCGGGTGAGGTTAACTTAATAGGTCGTTGTCTTTGCCATTTTGTATTTCTCATGTCTACAACAAGTGGTGATGCTAAAGAGACATCGCAATTCTCGTCTGCGCTATAAAGTCTGGACTCTTGATTTTTAAAGAGCAAGTGGAGTCCATCCGAATCGAAAGTGTCTTGTCGTTCTGAAAAATCTCGAATGTTGGCTAAACTCTCACCTTCTTCATTGACGACTTCAACAGTGAGATCATCTATGTTTTTATCGGACAAGTCACAGTCGGTCAGATTGATACGTCCATCTTGAATGGCTTCTTCGAGTAAATGTATTCCAGACTCTTCATGGATAATATTGTTTCCCTCTTTTACTATTACTCGCATGCTTTCACTTTCAGCCATAGGAACACCTCGGTCTGCTGTGCGACAGTAACGAATCACTTGAATTCTTCCTTGGCTAAGGTCAGTTTCTCTATCAGTGTCACCACAGCATCCCCCGTTAGTTGTTTGACCAAAAGGGTTGCGTAAGCCACCTGTGGGTTGTCCATATTGACCAACCTGACCGAAGTCATTGTTACCAGCTGAAGGATTGGCTCCTCCGTCGCCATTGTTAGGAGAACTGTTGCTCAGTCCACCATCAAAGTTGTCGATGATCCTTCCACTCAAGCCACCGTCAGTGTTATCAATCGGATTTCCACTGAGACCTCCGTCTGACTGGTCGGTGGGGAAGCCCTCACTTAAACCATTGTCCCCTTGATCAGAAAAGCCAGTATGGTCCTGTAATGTGGACAACTTTTCTTCAGACGAAATAGCCTTAAAGTTTGCTTTTGAACAACCATTTGCTACGAATAAAACCATGAGTAAAATTGCATAACCATAGTGGCGATTTTGAAATCTTGGGAACATTTTGTGTTTCTCCTTTGTTTTCTTTTTCTGCAGTGGTTTCAGAAGTTCTTCTCAACTGTCTTTGCAGAGAGTGAATTTCAGTCATTTGGCTTTGAAAAGACTTCTGATATTTTCTGTCTTCACTATTCATAGAGTTCCAGGACCTACTGGCAATTGCCAAGATAAGTCTTTTCCTCTTCAGCCTGCTGCCTAACGGAGACATAGAGTTGATCTTTAGTCATGCAAGACTCAATTGATCCCTCGGCCCCATTTTTTTGACAGACTACAATTTTTTCAGCACCTTCACTGTTTTGACAGGTAGCTGCATCTAACAATCCACCTTCAATATCACCAACGGCTACAATAATTTCGTTAGGTGCCACACAGACTAGAGCATTTTGTGTAGAGACTTCAATGTTGCCCGGACCAACTCCAACATAGTTTCCATTCGGCCCGTGGATTTGAATTGTATGAGAACTACGGTCACCGCAATTTCCCCCATTGTCATTATTGGAATCTTCTCCATTTTGGCCAAACATTCCGTCCAATAGACCATCAAGAGTCGGGATGGTCGCTCCTTCATGAAAATTAAAATTTCCACAAACTCCATCTTCACAATTGTTTAAGTTGAATCCATCGTCGACATCATCGTTTAAAGTGACCTGGTTTTCATCCATAAGTAGAATTTGTTCTTGGCCGACCAATTCGATGAGTTCGTCCTCTGTTAGATCTGTGCGATCGGTGAAGTCTTCATTTAGGCTTTCGAGAGCGGTATCTTCGGTTGTATTTTGGTTAAACTCCGACCCTTGTCCACAAGCCGTCGTCATAAAGAGCATGAACCCAGAGGCCAATAAAATGTAAGTCCTTTTTGGTAACACGAAAATCTCCTTTTGTAGGTCACTGATTAATTCTCTATGCTTTCATGTTAGTAAATCTACGCTCAACAATGCCTTACATTTGTGATTCGTTTATAAATACATGTAATTATAGGTTTTTTTAAGGTGTTGTGGCTGTTTCAAGCGACTTTGTAAAGAGTTTCTGGACCATTTCCATCCTTAGTTAACCAACCTTTACTAAGCCAGTAACGGATATAGCGGACGGCAGTGGGTTTGGAAATTTGCAAACTCTCGGCAACAGTCTTACTTCTGAGTGGCCAAGGTATATCTTTGCTGCAAAGTCTTTTGAACATAATCGCCTCGCGGCTGAATTTTGCATCGAGCAGTTCAAGACGCAAGAGAGTTTTATTGTCAGTTTGTAGAGAGTAGGTGCCGTCAAACTCAAGCACTTGGACTCCTCCTAAATTGTTCCGGAGAAATTCTTCTCGAAGTCGAAAAATAAGTTGATGAATTCGATTGGGAGATGAATTGGGATCGTAGTATTCTTCAGGAAAAGTGGAGTGAAACAGGGCGCCAACTGGTTGGGCCGCATAGAAGTCTGAGCAAAGAGCATAAAACATTTGATGGAGAGGTCGTCCTAAGGCAAAGATTTCTTGGTCTCGGAAGCGAGCCTGTAAGACATCGACAGTATCGGAAGCGTTCGGCTTTCCAAGATAGGCCATTTTGGGGGGCTCTAAGATTTCAAATGAATTTAGCAGTCGGTTACGATAGGCAGGTTTTGGTGTTCCAACAAACAATTGTGCAAATCTTTTTGGATCAAATGACACTTTTAGCTTCAGGAATTCACAGTCTCGCAAACTCTCCCACTCCTGAAAACGCTGAGCCTCTTTAGAAAAACTGTGCAATGGTTGCAAAGACTTCGTTTTTTTTGCCTGTAAATATGCGAGCCATTTCCTGATGTAAAGCCCATCTCTTTCCATGTTTTTTCGCGCTAGCTGTTCAGCCTCCCCAAGGAGCGATTCCGCTTTTACCAAATCACCAACCTTTATGAAGTATTGAGCCTCTAGTTCTAAAAAATTACTTTTAATTCGAATATTTTCGGAAGCCATTATAGATAGTCTTAATGTCTTCAAAAGTTGATTTGCCTTCTCTAAGTTGTCATTTTCGATCATTGCAGCGAGTAGATTAATCTGTCCTAATAGGCGTTCGTAGTCTGAAATCCCTATGGATCCTATGTACCGAATGAGGTATTTTTCCGCTTCTTTATAATTCCACATTTTAAAAAAGCAAAAGGCCATATACAGATTCTTCATGGGTACCTGCTTGGCATCGACTCGAGCGAA
Source organism: uncultured Bdellovibrionales bacterium (assembly GCA_965368905.1). GTDB lineage: Bacteria > Bdellovibrionota > Bdellovibrionia > Bdellovibrionales > JAGQZY01 > JAGQZY01. The sequence continues at coordinate 24,478 of CBDUOS010000028.1, forward strand.
ATATTGTATAGCTTGTTGGGGAATTCCAATTTCAGAAATCAGTAGAGCATATTCGGCCAAATCCCAGCTCTTAATATCTGTCCTTTCAGTACGATCTTTGAAAAATAAGGCTGGGTGGAGGACCTTAAGTCCAGTATTGTAACAACCAGCTCTTCGTAACAAAGAAGCTATAGGCTGCCGGTGGTGGCGTTCGATTTTGATACTGTACAGTGTGAAGAGGGAATTCTTAACACCATCGATATTCCCTTCTCTTAAAAAAACGTCCCATTTTGAGATCAATTCTTCAACTTTCACCTGTTTCTCCAAAATTGAGGTTATCGAATCACAAATATAATTCGGTTTCTTCGAGAGAATATTTAATCTAAAATGGAACTATTGGGGGAATTCTTGCTTAGACGCTTAAAAGTTTTTTCATTTTTAATCTTATCTTTCTTGATATTGATTGGTTTTCAGAATTGCTTACAGCAAGAATCATCCTCTGAGAGCCAAAGCTCAAGTCGCAATGGATCTACCACGCTTGAAGGCAATGGTGGAGGCTATGTTGGAAAATCTTCTTTTTTGCATATTGATTTAGAGGGAGTTTGTACAACTATAGGTGGCATTAAGCAAAAAATTATCATTGATGAGAATGATGAGTACTTTTTAACTGTAAATGACTGCGAAGAGATTGTTCCACAAAAAATAGAGTTGGATCCTTTGGCGTTTTTGCCTCACAATCAAGGTGTTCTACTTAATGCCACTGAGATTTACCAAAATTCTGAAGGTAATACCGATAGAGAATACACACGCTTTGTATGTCGTGGCGATCAGCAGATCGGCAGCTCTCCGCGACCCGGTGAGCAGATTGTTGATTTTCAGATTCACGAAAATTTCGATAAATCCATTTTATTAATGGATGCCATCGTTGGTGTGTATTCAATGGGGGATAGTTCATTTATAACGGATCAGTTAGACAAAAAACTGGCGACTATGGAAGATGATGGCGAGAAAGTCATTTTTCAATCAGAAAGGACGGCCGCCGATTTCTTTGAACTTTTAGGCATGAGTTTTCCGATTCCAGGCATGAGTAGTGGAATCACTATTGACATAATATTTCTTGAAATTGATAAGGCAACTATGCGAGGGCGGGCGTACACCCAATCATCTTCTACACCAGGTGATTCTCGAGTCTTGGCTGAGGGCCTTTACTGTTTTAGGCAGTGAGTTATGAGTTTTTTTCTAGGACCTCTTGAATAGTTTCAATCGCTAAATTTATCTTCTTCATAAAAGATCCCTGATGGGGGATATGGAAGAATCTATGGTGTTGCGACCAAATGTCTTTTAGGCGTTGATCGAGCTTTGCAGCTTCCTCAATCGATTCTTGGCGGCAGGGATTTCCTCCCTCGATGACTTGCATAGAGCCAACGGCCGCTGATTCAAAGAAGATCACAGCATCGTAGCGAGACAATTCGTATTCAAGAGTTGTCTCGACTGTCTGAAAGAAATCTTCCTGTCCGTTCGGCCAATAGACAGCACTGTCCAAAGTCCCTCTGTCACATAGCAGGGTTCTTTTGGGAAAAGCCAGGGATTGAACATCCTCTAAGTTTTTTTGAATGTTGTAGATAGTCGTTTGGGTAGCTCTGCGAGCAGCAACTGATTCATAGCGAGGGAAGCCCCCAGAAAAGATCATGGTTGCAGCTTCTGGCACGACCACAATGTTCTCCCCAATTTCGCGGCGAAGCAAATGAGCAGCTGTGGTTTTGCCGGCCCCAGGGCCTCCAGTGAGTACAAGGCGGTGTATTTTTGGTTTTGTCATTTAAAGTCCAATTGTTCAAAAACGTGTTTATCTTCACATGAAAATAGTGCTCTTGTCTTTAATTGTTAACGCATTGCGAACACCGTTTTGAGTAGACTATAGCTGCCTTGCTTTTGCAAACCGTTTTGCTAGTTTGGTGCCGCTACTAACAACCATATATAGAAAGGGAAACCTATGCTTAAAAAAATATTCTTGGGAATTGCTCTGACTCTCGGAGTGGTCTCATGTGCCACCACACCCGGCTCAAATGACCTCAAAGTGGATTTTGAGGAGTTTCAGAAAATTCTCACTCCAACTTCTATGATCATGCTAGAGGGACAAAATGCTTTGCTTACAACCATCGCTCGCCCTGGGGATGATTACCCGAAAGTTTACCGCTATGACTTCAACAAGAAAAAGTTCAATATGGTTTACGACCATGGGCAAGGTGTAGGAGGGCTGACTGAAAGCCGCACCGGCAAGACAATTTTTCTGCATATTGACAATAAGGGAGATGAAAATTCAAAGATCTACACTTTTGATCCAGCAACCAACAAAGCGAAACTGCTTTTTGGTAAAGACAAATTTAAGTCCTATTTTTTGAATACAGACGAAAACGATACAACATTGTTTTTTGCATCCAACCATGAAAACAAGTCTGTTTATTCTATTTACACCATGGACATGAAAACGAAAAAGGTCACCCGATTGAGTGATGGGCGTATCAACCTTATGAATGCCATGGTATCGCCTGATGGGACTTTTGTTGTTGGGGTTCGCTACTTGAGCAACAACGAGCATCAGTTGTATTTGATGAACACTAAAAACAAGACCACTAAATTATTTTTCAAAAAACCAAACTCTGTTTTTGAACCAGCTTTTCTTGATAGTAAAACCATGAACTTATATGGAACCACCGACTACAAGCGTGACCGTAAGGGGTGTGCACGGATTCCGATAAATAAACCCAATTATGTGTACTATGTGAAAGAAGATAAGAACAAAGACATCAGCTGTGGTTATGGTGAATGGTCTAAGTTGTACTATCTTTCAGAGTCATACAAAGGACGGACCGAGCTGACTTTTTATGGATCGATGTTCAAGAACAAAATCACCGTTCCACAATTGTTAAATAATCAAACGGTGCGACCTGTGTCCTTTGATCGTACGACCAACCAGATGTTGTTGAAGTACTCGGCTGCGAATAGCCCTGGAGCTCTTTTCCTTTTTAATATCAAGGACAAGAAGTACACCCAGGTTATGGATTATAACGAATCCAACATTACAAAAGAGCAATTGGCCACTTCTTACGATTTTGAGTACAAGAGTTTTGATGGTCTTAATATTCACGGTATTTTATATGCTAAACAAGATTGGAAAAAATCAGGCAAGAAGTATCCACTGGTTATTTGGCCTCACGGAGGACCAGATTCTTTCGAATCACATAACTATAGAAAGTGGTTCCAATTTTTAGCTCTCAATGACTTTGTGATCTATGCTCCGAATGTTCGCGGTTCCACTGGGTACGGGAAAAAATTTGAAACTCTCAATGATAAAGATTGGGGTGGAGGTCATATCAAAGATTTGGTCGAAGCTCGGAAAGCTGTTGAAAAGCTAGAGTGGATTGATGAGAAGAACACCTTTATTTTTGGTGGAAGCTTCGGTGGCTACTCCACATTGGCGACTGTGACATTTCAACCGGATGCATTTGATGCCGCGGTTGGTGTGGTCGCTATTGGAAACCTGTTTACGTTCATGGATTCGATCCCGCCGGATGAGGCATGGCAGACCGAATTTAAACGTGAAATCGGTGATCCAAAAAAAGACAAGGAATTGTATAAAGCGCGCTCGCCCTTTTTTCACGTCAACAACATCCAAATTCCATTACAAATTTACCAAGCCGAAAACGACGTACGCACGGTCAAAGCGGACATGGATGACTTCGT
>CBDUOS010000029.1:0-27665 GCA_965368905.1 uncultured Bdellovibrionales bacterium
GTCCCCACTTCAGTCACATCAAAAGCAAGTACCACATGCCCTTCAAGCCCTTGCATCGCAGCTTTTCTGGGGTACTGAGGCTCAATTCGCACAATAGGTGTCAGTAGGTTACCGGCTCCACCCGACCCTGCCGCTCCCAAATAAGGCCCATTCCCCTTCAGGGAAGTACTCAACTTTGGAAGTTTCATATTCATTTGCGGCTTGTTCGGCTGATCGGCTGATAACGACAACTTTTGCGGCGGTGGTGGTTTCTTTGGCTCAGGTGGCTTCTTCGGAAGCTGGCGTTTTCTCTCCTGTACCAAGCTTTCCTTTTTAACCCTGACAAATTCAATAAACTGATCGTCGCCATCCGACTTCTTCAGCTCCGCAGCTCCGGAAATCAATTGCGACATGAGGTAAAACAAAGACAATGTTATCAACAGTCCCGACCCAATCGCCGACACCATTTTATTTGCCTTAAAGAGTCCCCCAATAGTTTTGAGGATCGGGTTTATTTTTTTTGCACCCATTCCGTCTCCCCTATTGCCCTGCGCCTGGTGAGGCGGCAACGGATATGCTTTCGACTCCTGCTAAACGAATCTGATCCATCACATCAACCAACACTCCGGTTTCTGACATTTTGTCAGCTTGGATTACAACGGTCCCCTCGGGGCTTTCTGCATGCAATCTTTCTATGTTGGCGCGAACCGAACGTATATCGACTCGACGTTTTTGAATCCAAATTTCCCCGTTTTGTGAGATCCCCACAAGAATTGAGGCGCGCTCCTTCTTCTTCGCAGTGGATGCTGAAGGACGGTTTACATCAAGTCCCGATTCTTTTACGAATGAAGTGGTCACGATAAAGAAAATAAGCATGATAAACACCACATCAAGCATGGGTGTTAAATCAATCCCCGAATCTTCTTCCTGATTTTTTCGTCTTCTTCTACTCATAATTCTTCCCTTATTCAGAGCGCTCTAGCTAAGAGGCAGAGCGTCCGCCAATTTTTGTTGTTCTTTCTTCGCCTTGGACTCCAATAGGCTGCCAAAATACAAACCTGAGAGGGCTGCCACCATTCCGGCCATTGTCGGAATTGTTGCCATGGAAATTCCTGAAGCCATCAATCGGGCATTTCCTGTTCCGGTTTGGGCCATCACTTCAAAGACAGCAACCATACCCGTCACAGTTCCCAACAGTCCTAGTAAAGGACAAAGAGCCACCAACATCTTGATCACTGAAATATTCTTTTTCAGTTTTGTAGACATCTTAGAAACTTCGGCTTGTCGAATTTTGTGGGCATACCAAGACGACCGGTCTTTTCGAGATCTCCATGCTTCAATAAGAGTTTGCCGATCTTCAGGAAATTCTGTTTTAAAATACATAAATCTCTCGATGATCAGACCCCACATTAAAACAAGAGTGAAGAAGATGAGCCAAAGCACATCTCCACCACGCTCTAAAAAGTCTCGAATGACATCAATCGTATCAAATATAAACATAAAGCTTAGGCCTTATTGCTTTCCGCACGAGCGGCAATCATTCCAGCACTTTCTTCTTCAAGGATTTGCACCAATTCTTTTGATTTGGTGGCCACCACATTATGAAGTAACAACAATGGAATTGCACAAACAAGCCCAAGAACCGTCGTCATAAGTGCTTGCGAGATCCCGCCAGCCATTAACTTAGGATCACCGGTTCCAAAAAGTGTGATCGATTGGAAAGTGGCGATCATACCTGTCACAGTACCAAGAAGCCCCAACAATGGAGCCACAGCGGCCAAAATCTTGATGGTCCCAATTCCTTTTTCTAAAGGTGGCGTACTCTTAAGAATGGCTTCATCCATTTTGAGTTCAAGGGTCTCAAGATCCGCTGTCTTATTTGACTCGTAAGCCAACATGATTTTACCGAGAGCATTATCATCGGAGCCAGTCTTACTACCCATTTGAGCTTTGATTTTTTCACCTTCAGTACGGAGAGTTTTAATTCTCTCGATAACCAAGCCGATCCCCAAGAAAAGAAGGGCAATGATCACGTAACCAACAAGACCACCTTGCTGCAAACGCTCCATAAAGCTCGGCGCACGAACAAGCATTGAAAGAAGGGAGCCACGGGACGGGTCGATAGCGAAAGCTTCATAGCCAGCTTTTGCAGATGTGACATCATCAATCATGCCTGTATAACGAGAAGACGGTTGCCGACCCAATTCAACAATCTGACCTGTTGAAGGTTGGAAGTTGTAATAGTCCCCTTCACTCACCAAGTTAAAGGCACCCACTCGGGTCACCATTTGCTCGGACTTTTCACCATCAGCCTTAACAACTGTGGCTTTAAATTGAGTGGTTTTACCAGTCTCTGTCATTTCACGTTGCAGTTCATACCAAAGCTTTTCCAGCTTAGGAATATTCGGTAGGGCTTTGCTTTCCGCCAAATTGGCAGCAAAAGCTTCTCGCCCCTGAATCTGAGCCGATACAACAGAGTTCTGAATCTGACCTTTAAAGTCACCAGCCACTTGTCGAACCACACCAAACATTTCGCCAAGAGTTCCCATGGCAATATTGAGTTCTTCCTCAACTTTGCTCAATTTCTTTTCATTGGACTCAAAGCTATTCGTTAAACGGACGGTTTCATTTTCGAGGCTCGCCAATTCAGCTTTTGCTTTGTTTAACAAGGCTTGCTGTTTGCTTTTTTCACGAGCAAATTCGGCTTCGCGCTTTTTGAATTCAGCAGATTGGGTCACTGATTCATTTTTAACTTTTTGTAGAAGCTCGTCCAACGTGGCTGATTGAGCCAAAGACGGAACAAGAAAAAATGCGATGATTAAAATATTAAAGAGTTTCAACTTGCACCTCCGTTGGAGCTGGAACAGGCAACTTCATTAAACTTGGTGCGGCTTGTTTGCGCGCCATTGCTAGGCCCTGTTGGATTGGTTTTCTATAGCTACTAGAGAGAGGCTCCCATTTGCGTTCTGTTTGATTCCAGAATCCTTGTTTCTTCCCATCCAGTGTTTGGTAAACCAAACTGATTCGGCCGACACGAAGAAAATCAACAGTCAGTTCTTTATCTTCCACCTTTTGTAAGCCTTTATAGGCTTCGATGGTACGACCATACTCATTTTCAATTTGGTAGGCCTCAATCACACGACGGAATTTTTCAGAAGTGGAAACTTTTGCCTTATTCATCAAATCTTTGATTTGAGTCAATCGACGCGTTCGCTCTTCTGGCAAAAATGGAACATCCAAGTCGATGAACTGTTCTAAGTTAGAGATCATACGGTGCATTAATGGAAAGATCTCTTTGTTGGTTGTCTTGATTTCCTCGATTTGCTCTCGCATAGAAACCATTTCTTTATTCTGAGAATCGATCAAGTTACGCAACTGCTGATTGTACACTTTCGTGTTTTCAATCTTTCTAAGAGTCGCACGATACTCATCGATAATCTCTTTGGTTTTGTCAGCTGTTTTTGTCACCTTGGATTGGTGAGCTCGGGCGGCATTATCCACCTTAATTTGCTCTCCTTGGGTGTTTTTCAGCTTTGCTTCTTGTGCATTGGCTTTCTCAAGTGTCCCCAGAAAGGCGAATGCAAACATGGCCGTGAACGCTAGGAGCGCCAGCCGAACCGTCTTTAACATTTGTTTTTTTTGTAAACTATTCATAGTACCCCTCGAAATTTCGCAGTGGGCATAATACCCACCTAAGGTCCAGTGAATCAAGGATTAGAAACGAATCGGCCTCGCCACTAACCGATTCCAGAATCTTAAATTTCTTCTGAATTTTCAGAGATTTACAGAAAAATGCAAAAAAAAACCGCCAGAAAAATCGCTGACGGTTTTGTAAGAATCTGTAAAGATCCCAGGAAATTAGAAATTATGGGTGTAATTGATATAGTACGCGCGCCCAACGGGGTCATAAATCTCCGCGTTCAAGTACCCACCACCCGTTGTTCCATTATCCACCGACAACGGACGTTTTGTCCCAAATATATTAAGAGCACCAACTGCTGCAGTAGCATTCCAAGGCAGATTGTAAGCATATCGGAAATCCACCTCGGTGTGATCACGTGTTTTGCCAAAGGCTCCCGGATCAATTGATTCGATCGAAGCGTTTTGCTCACCAATGGTTTTTACAATAAAATTCACCGAGTGGGTTGGGTTGTTTAACCCTAACGTCACATAGTTTTTCCAGAACGGATAACCTTGGAAGCCAGCGCGATTCTCTGTTCCCAAACCGGGGAACGGCTCTTCCACCACTTCGAGAAGAAGGGAGTGATCAATGATTACATTCAAGTTCCAGCTACCAAAGATTTTAGGCTGATAAGCTGTACGAAAATCCATCCCAGTTACTTCACGCTTTGACAAGTTCACGTTTGGAGCGACGATGGTTTGAATTGGGCCGCCAGGTGACACACGTTGCACATCGATCCCAAGACCATTCAAGTAACCGTTTCCAAAGGCCTGTTCTGCACGGAAGATATCACGCAACCCACCACCGGAGGCCAAAGCCGAAACGATGCTGTCCTGTTTCACAACATAGTAGTCAGCCGTAAAAGACAGGCGATCCATTGGTTCGATCACCATACCGAAGTTCATCGACTCTGATGTTTCTTCTTTTAGATTCGGGTTACCACCACCGACAGTTGGAAACTGTTTGGACTCATTGGCAATGGGGTCAGTGGCTTGAGGGAAGGTTAAGAAGGTGTCACCGTAGAGGTTAGACAAAGCTGGAGCTTTAAAACCTGTGCCCCATGAACCACGGAACATCAAAAGGTTAAGAGGTTTATAACGGAACGCCAATTTCGGGTTCACCGTCGATCCGAAATCGCTAAAATTATCAAAGCGACCAGCGGCCTGAATTTCCATCCCTTTAAAAGGAGGAATCGAGAACTCCACATAAGCCGATTGGAAATCACGATTTCCGCGACCGGTACTGGCGGTTCCACCACCCCACTGGTCTTGTGCCGCTGTGATGGCGTCTGCACCCTCTTCGTAGGTCTGCCAATTTGACATTGCACCCACAGCCAAAGACAACGGACCCGCTGGCATGTTGAGCAGTTCACCAGAAGCGCTCGCCATGATACCACCGATCGAAGACTGAACCTCTTCAAGTGGCTGGTAAAAAGCAGAGGAGATGTCATCTTTGTTTCCTGGCGCGGCAAATGGATTAAAGTTTCCAGCATTGGCCAAAGCCAAAAGTTCAGATCGTACCGCGTAACCCGAGTATCCTTTGTTACCAGTTTGAGAAAAACCATAATTGGTTGAAACTTTCCACTCCCATGAGTCTGCAAAGTAACCCGTGGTTCCAAGATCGACAGAGTAGGTATCAGTTTTCACTTCGCTTTTGCGAGGGCCTGCCTCATCAACTAGACGATAGAAAACCGTTACAGGTCCTGTTGCAGTTCCCGCATTCCAAACACTGTTGAATGTATTTTGTGGAATTCGAGTGTCGGTTCCGCCGGGGATGTTTGTATTGTCGAAGAAACGATCCGGTGGAGGCGCCAATTGCCCTTTCACCTCACGATGAACATAAACCGCTCGCGCGTTGATTTTCAAATTTTCATTCAAATCGTATGTTCCGTTGAGCAAACCACTGAACTGTTCTGAGTCAGGAATGATTTGCATATAGGGGCCATAGTCGAATCGACAAATGCCACCGACGTCTCGTCCGGCAGGACAAGGATCGTTGGTCCCACCAGCATTGAAGGTGGCCCCATCATCGTCACTCCAGCTTCCTGGATTTCCGAATGAACTGTAGTCAGCCAATTGGGGACCTGCAAAATCGCGATCACGCACCCAAATATGTTCATTTTTTTTGTATTGTAAAACACTCAAGAAGCTGAGCTTATTGCCGTTGTAACCATAGGTTCCAACAACGTCTGTCTTTTTACCACCCGCCTCTTCAGGAACCGAGTGCTGAACCATAATGCTGGCTCCGTCGAAATTCTTTTTGGTGATAAAGTTGATCACACCACCCAAAGCGTCCGAACCATAAATGGCCGAGGCTCCATCTTTCAAGATTTCAATACGGTCGATAGCTGACATTGGGATTAAATTCAAATCGACTGAGGTTCCTCCGCCGATGTTAGGAAGACGTTGCCCATCAAGTAAAACCAAAATGTCACCCGAACCAAATCCACGCAATGACGTGGTGGAGGCACCAGTGGCTGCTCCACCAGAAAGGGCTGACTCACGAAGACCACCTAAAGAAGCCACCGTGGTGTCACGCAGAACATCACCCACTGAGTTGTAACCGGTGTTGTTCAAATACTCACGATCCAAAGTCAAAACGGGTGAGGGCCCCTCAACATCAATTCTCTTGATGTGTGAACCTGTGACCTGAATCTTTTCAACCTTGCCGCCGGGAGAGGCCTGAGCCGCATCAGAAGAGTCTTCTTCTGTCACCTGTGCCTTAGATTCTGCTGTTGTGTTTTTATCAGAACTGGCCTCTTCTTGCGTCCACCCGAAAAGTGGAAAAAGAAAGAAAACCAGGATAAGTGCCCCTAGTGCTTTCATATTGATACCCCATTGAAAATAAAATGAATCCCTAATGATCTTTTAACAGACCTCTAAAGGTGGTTTTCTAGCGAGGCCCCTAGCCACACTCAACTAAAAACAACTGATACTTGGCGTTAATAAAAGCAACACTTCGTCATATTCTTTCATTGTGAAGAAATCATTTTTTTAAACCTACAGTGTTGACCCTACTCACTTTTCTAAAGTATCCGATGACCCTCAAGGAGAGATTTATGCTCAAAAAGTTGTCACTCATTGTTTTGATTTCTTTGCTTTCTCAGATTTCCTGGGCCGGTCTGGTCTTCAATCCATCCATCGCATATATGGAACAAAGCATTGATGATGGAACCACATCCGCCGACGCCAAACTGACGATGATCGATCTCAAGTTGGGTTACATTCTAGACATGGGACTCTACTTTGGTGGCCTGTACGCTCTGCAAGATCACGATCTTCTCGCTGACTCTTCCGATGCCTTTTTTGGTCCAAGCGTGGGTTACTATAACAACGGTTTTTTCATTCTTGGGACTTACTATATTTTTGGAGAACGAGACCTCACTGATGGCTCCGGCAAGTTCACCAATGTGGATGGATTACAAATTGACGTATCTTACACTTTGCCAATCACTGATACGATTCGTTTGGGCCCTCAACTGACTTATCACAGCTATAAGTTTAAAGAACTGCAAGCCTTCAGTGGCACTACAGAAGTGGATATCCAAGTCGATGGATTAACACCCTACTTTACCCTTCTGTTCATGTTCTAAGCTGATCGCTGACATACTTAGTCATTTGATTTAAGATTCTGTCTAGATGCTGGCGACTCGAGAAGCCTTCAAAGGCCTCTCTCCCTTTGATAGAATCCATTCTGCCAGCCATGACGAAGCTGACATAATTTTAACAGAGTAATGAACGTCTTTTTCTTTACCTCCCTTACGCCATCTTATAAGTTGCCCGAAAACAAACGAGAAATGGCCTACAGAAGCCAGTTTTAGGGATATGGGAGTTTAGGGGTATGTATCAGTTCTTACTATTAGGAGTTCTTTCGTTTTTATCTGTCTCATTATTCGCGCAAAGCGATGACGTGGTTGAAGTTGGAAAAACAAGCAAAATCACTGTGCAAGAAGCAGCAACAAAAGAAAAGGACGACACAGAAAAACCTTCCAACTCTAAAGGAGTTGAGAAAATTGAAGTGACCGGCTCCTACGTTCGGCGAATCGACATCGAAGGCCCATCTCCCGTTGTGACTATTAATAAAGAGGACTTTGAGAATGCTGGTATCGATACTGTCAGTGACTACCTAAAAGAAAGTCCTCTTTTCGGTGGCTCTTCTGATTCGGGAGATCGCGATGGATACTTTCGCTTTCGAGGCCAACATGCCGGAAGCACTCTTGTTCTTCTCAATGGTATGCGAATTCCAAAACTTGGTGGAACTTCTGACCGTGGTTTTTTTAACGGAGTCGAAGGAATCCCCACCAACATCATCGATCGCGTGGAAGTCCTGAAAGATGGAAGTTCGGCTCTTTATGGTTCGGATGCCATGGCAGGAGTGATGAACTTTATCACTAAGAAAAACTACGATGGGGTTGAGTATTCCAATCGCATTAACATCCCTGAGATCAATCGAGGGTTACAACAAAACCACAGTTTAGCGTTTGGTCAGAGCTTTAGCCGTGGGAGCTGGTTTGCCACCACCCAATTTGTAGAGCAACGCGGTTACACCGAAGCTGACGTTGGCAACTTTTTCCAAAACACCCAAATTGTCGGACCCGCCAGCAAGGGAAATTATACGGTCTATAATGACGGCCAAGCCCAGAATTTTAAAGCCAGTGAATCTTTCGACCCACAATGTGCCGATCCTGATGCCAATTGCGAAGTCGATACCCGCGCAATTAATTACGTTCGTGAACCCCGACAAAACATTGGTACCATGGTGTCAGGTCAAATCGATATCAATTCAGACATGCAGCTCAATATGGTTGGTATGTACAACCGTCGGATGCGTACAGATCTGGGGCAGCCGGGTTACATAAATATCGACAACAGTACCAACAAGTTTTTGAAAAGCTCACAGTTGGGAAGCCCAGAATTGCAAGCCAAGGCCAATGGCGCCGGGTCGATGACCTTGGCCTACCAACCTTATAGTGAAGTGGGCAACCGTGAGGTGGATGTTCTGCAAAATGCTTATATGGTTCAATCCCAATTGGATAACTATTTTGGTGACACTTGGAAATGGCAATTGGGTGGAAGCTATGGCTACACCTTAGAAGAACGCACCCATACAAATGGATTGCTCGATGTTAACAAGGTCATTCAAGAAATCGAGGGAGGCTACAATCCACTCAACATTGGTGCGCAAAACAACGGAGCTTTGGACTCTGCGCAAGTGGTTGCCATTGAAGCCTATGAGGCCAGTCTGGCCACAGCCCGCTTTCTTACCACCGGAGAGGTTTTTGACTTCAGCGATTTGTACGGAATGGGTGGCCCATTTTCTATTGCAGTGGGTGTTGAAGGTCAGTGGGAACAAACCGCTGACGTCCACGACGACATTCTTTTGCAAAGCACATACAACCGCCAATTTCTCAATGAAGAAGGCTCGCGCAACATCAACTCCGTTTTCACTGAATTCGTCATGTACCCCTTACAGTCTGTGGAGTTCCAAGCAGCTGGTCGATTGGACAACTATTCCGATTGGGGAGCCACCTTCAACCCAAAGTTCTCTTTGGGATATCGCCCGTCTAATAAAGTGTTGCTCCGCTCATCATGGGGCACCAACTTCAATGCGCCTGCTTTGCGTAACATGATCGCTGCCGAAGTGAATGAATACCCCGATTTGGAATTCACTCCCGATGGGTCCAAACAGTTCGACGTGCCGACGGTTCGATACGTCGACCCCAATTTGCGTCCTGAGACTGGGGTCAACTACAACTTCGGAACTGTGATCCAACCAAACAAGCAATGGACCTTCACCATTGATCAGTGGAATTTCATAGGTCAAGACACGATTACACGCTTCTCTTCAAGCGCCTACAACCGGGCTTACGAAACCTTTGCCAACGACCCCAGTGCCGACAAACGAATGGAAGACTTGGGTGTTTTCATCGAGCGCGATCAAAATGACAAAATCACTAGTGTGCGAATGCCTCATGTATTCAATATGGGTGATCGCACCATTCGCGGGTTGGATATAGGAACTAAGTTCTTCAGTCCGGTCAGGCTTTTTGGGCGAGTGTTAAAGTTTGGATTCAATTTCGACCACACTCACATGTTGGTCTACAAAACCAAGGCCGCGCCGACTCTTCCAGTCTCCTATCGAACCGACTTAGAGTGGAAAAACAATTTGAACTTTAACATCAAGACCGAACGACACTCTTATCGTTTAGCAGCCCGTACTCTGGCTGGCGACACCGGTCAGTCTTCCATCCGTACTCATACGGAGTATGACTTAAACTATGGATACAAAATTCCATGGTGGGCGGCAAAATTGCAGTTGGGAGTGAAAAATCTTTTGAATTCTCGCCCACCGGTCCCTCGTGATGAGTTCTATGTCGACTTCACTGATGGGTACAACTCCTATGCCTTTAACTCATTAGGACGTCGTTACTACGTCGGATACTCACAAAGCTTTTAAGAGTCTTGCAAGCGCTCATTCGAAAGAATCGAGCGCAAAATAAGATTGGGTTATGCTATCACCCGAGGATCGTCTTTTTTCGACATTCGGAGTAGACTCATATTAAAGAGAACCAAGTCTTCAGACTCTCCTTTTGTAAACTCTCGGCTGGACTCCTTGATCATGTCCTTGAGTTTATTGATATGACCTTCAATCACTTTACGAGATGTCACATAGAGAGAAGAATAACAAACCTCATCTTCTCCAACGCCATCGATAATACGATTGATTTCCAAATTCTTCAGATTCATGTGATGATTCATCACATGCTCCGAATTTTTTTCAACATGAATATTGTTTTCCGTGACCTTATAGGAACCACCCACTCCCTGACTCACTAAGTTGGCTTGCAGCAGGAAGTCTAAGATCGGTTCAATAGTTGCCACCGGGTATCCAAGAAACCGAGAGACCTGATCCGCCGTCTCGATATTCTCCTTTAGTAGGCTCAAGCGCACAGCACTATACAACCAAGAAGAATAGTAAACCTTTTGAAACTCTTTCGAGACCATGTCTTTCTTCTCGAGTTGGCTTTCAATAATCGCCAATTTGATTTTATCCAATCGAGTCTGTAGAAATTGGCGATGCTCATTACCAGTTGCCACATTCATTTCGTACAAAGACATTAAGAAATCCGTCTCAAATTCATTCAAACCAAAAAATAGGCAAAGACTGAACACCTTGTCGCGCACAAAGTTTCGATCTCCATTTAGAACTTGTGAAACCAAAACGTTTGAGACTCCCAAAAACTTTGCAATTTTTGAATAAGTTCCTCGACCACGATTTTTTTGTGAACGAATGCGATCGTTCACATAATTTTTATAATTGTCATATTGATATATTGGCTGCATTTTATATTTCCAGGGGCGTGTTCAAAACAGCGATCAAATCTTCAAGCAATTTCACGTCATAGTCGGCATCAAACTCTTCAGCCTCTTCGATCAGATTATCTAAAAGTAGAATCAGCTCCCCTCTTGCACTGGCAGGGATACCACGCCCGTGGTCGCAGTTAAACAACTCAACAATATCTAGTATTGGATTTCGATACACTGGGTTTTCAGCACTCAAAGGCTGAGCACCCAAAGACATTGCCACTTCAACTAGCAGATCGGCACCTTCGTGATTGTGAAGGAGAAAATCATCGTCAGATTCGCCTCCTTCTAAACGGTCATCCCCTGAGGGGTGAGGCTTTAGTTTGGACTCAACACCTTGTGGCCAAATTCCTCCTCCAGAATCTCCACCACCCAATTCCGACAAAATACAAAAATATCCACTGGAGTTTTGTACTGACAGAGAGTTCGACTTGCCACTTGATTGAGATGTGATGTCTACCCGATCTGTAAAAAAATGGGTTCCAGAGGCCAGAGCGGAGTTCAAAAAAAATACTATTGTTAGAAAGGGCACTAGGGTTTGCATGTCATGCTCCTTGTTAGACGCAGCCTTTCTTCCCTCTATGTGAAATTAAAATCAATATGTAATCTTTTTAATAACGGCCATATCAGGGCTTTAGATGCTGTTTTTAACAAAATTCAAACAAAAAGCCTCGCATTTGCGAACAGTCATTTTAAAAAAAATGTATAGAAATTTCACAAAGGTCTAGGTTTTTGGACCTAAGCCAATCTCGCTGTCTCAAATTTGGAAAGGTCTTAAGACATTAATCCCTATGACCGAAGACGAGTTAAATCATCACTGGAGACACAACCATGAACCAAGTTTTCTTTAGTATTCGTTTGCGCCACTACGCCGCTCTAAGCTTTTTCTTTGTTATGACATTCTTCGCTTTCTTTATGGGAGCAGCCGCCAACGACCAGTGTCCGGATCAGGATTCTCATGAACTCTCTGCCGTCCGATACAAAATGTTCACCGCCTACCAAACCGCATACGACGGTTACCAAGCCCCTTGTGAGATCAAATGTTTCGATAAGGAAAACTGCACCAATCAGTGTCAACAAAACAAGGCTTTAGAATCACTGGCTCAGCACATGCAGAAAGAACTGACAAATCGTGGAATCAACACTTGCACTACAATTTCAAAAATTTGCACAGAACAATGCCAGGACAGTGGCGAACCCTGTGAAAAGGCCTGTCGAGGCTAATAGTTTTTACTTAGGTCATGGTTCGATTGAATTTGATATTTTTCACCACCCATTGTGAACTTCAACTTCCAAGCATGTAGCATCATCCGATTTGCCGATTTTTTTCTCCCATAAGCCGAGTCCCCTAAAATAGGGTGACCTTTATGGGCTAAATGAACTCTAAGCTGATGGGTTCGTCCCGTCTTCGGAAAACAGGCCAACTGATAATATCGCTCAGGCACCGATCGTATGACCTTAAACTGAGAAATTGCTGACTCACCGGCAGGCCCCACTTGAAACAAGAACTTCTTTTTCTTTGTCGAGACTCTTTCAATCGGATCATCTTGCGTCCACTCTTTTGGCAATTTTCCGTCCCCCCACTCAACGAGAGCTTGATACTCCTTACTGATTTTTCGGTTTTTAAAGAGATCCGAAACCTCTCTATTAACCTGCCGCTGTTTGGTCATCAAAACCAATCCCGAGGTTCCTCGGTCAAGCCGGTGATGCAGCCCCACATAAGGCAATCCCGCGGGATAGTGCTTTTGTTGAATAAAAAACTGTTTTACCTGATAGAAGAGATTGTCTTCAAAAGACTTTAATGTGGGTTGGGTCGGCAAACCCTCCGGCTTATCCAAAATAATGATTTGTCGGTTTTCAAAGGCCACATCTAACACAATCGGATGCGCAAATCGAGCCACTAAAACCATTCTTGATTTAGGTCGAATGACTTTGTTCCAATTGTCCACCCGTCGATCGTTAATATAGACAGTCCAATGAGCCCCATCCTTTCTTTCTTCTGGCTCATTGATCTTTGCGAGAGTCTTGTCGACCAAAGCTTGTAATGACAAGCTTTGGTCTGGAGTTCGAAATTCAATGTAGTGAACAGGTCGATTCATCAGTAGAGAGTTTTAAACAAAAACTCGTAGGTTAATGCACGCATTCGAGCCTTTTGTTTTAAGTTGGCGGTGGCGGCATGGCCACCTTCAGTGTTCTCATAGTAGTGAACATTCTTATGACCCAATTTCATCATACGAGCAGCAAACTTTCTAGCGTGACCAGGATGAACCCTGTCATCTTTTGTTGATGTAAGCAAAAATAGCTCTGGGTACTTTTTATTAGGATCAATGTTGTGATAGGGAGAATAGGTTAAAAGGTAATCCAACATCTCGGGATTCTTAGGGTCTCCGTATTCACCGACCCAAGAGGCTCCGGCAAGAAGCTGAGAGTATCTAACCATATCTAGAAGCGGAACATGACAAAGCACCGCTTTGAATAAATCTGGCCTTTGAGTCATCACAGCACCAACAAGAAGACCTCCGTTGCTTCCGCCTTGAATGGCAAGTTTGTCTTTGGAGGACACGCCATTTTTCACAAGATCTTCGCCGACAGCAATAAAATCGTCATAGGCTCTCTGTCGATTTTTCTTAAGAGCAGCTTGGTGCCAACGAGGGCCGAATTCTCCGCCACCTCGAATGTTGGCCATTGCATAAACTCCACCCTTCTCTAGCCAAAGCTTACCAACAACGGGCTTGTATGTTGGAGTCAGCGAAATCTCGAAACCACCATAACCATACAACAATGTGGGAGCGTTGCCCTTTTTCAGAACTTCCTTTTTGCCAATCAAGAAATAAGGAATTTTAGTTCCATCTTGGCTAACAGCCCACTTCTGCTGAACCTCCATGCCATCACTTTTAAACTTGGCCGGAAGGGATTTAACCTTCGAATGTTTTTTGGTACTGTTGTTGTAGTAGTAAAGCGAATCGGGGTTTAGGAAACCGCTCACCTTAAAGAAGAAATCGTTTTTAAATGGGCTTGCCGCCGACAAAACCACATGAGTGTTTTTCTTAAAAGGAACCTCTTTGGCCTGTGCAAACTTATTATCAACGAACGGAACTTCGAAGATCTTCCCAGTTACGTTATCCAACGCATTTATCAACACACTGTCTTTGGTGGTTGCAGTGGTTAGAATTGATGTGGTGTTGCTCTGCTTAAATAGCAAAGTGACATCTTTAGCCGTCACTGATTTTCTTAGTGCGACATCTTCTTTTACTGCCAGCAAAGAGCCACCACTATACTCAGTTCCTTCAATCTTCCAAGGTTTTCTAAGCTCCACAAGAAAATGTTTTTTAAACATCCCCACCACCTTGGCACTTTTGGGAAGAGGTACTTCGTAGGTTTTTCCTCCTCTATACAGTGCCATAGTGGTTGTGTAAAAGGTCTCCCAAGTGGCAACCAAAGAGGACGATCCACTCGAATCCACATGAGTTTCACCAAAGGCTGCCATATCTGTTGTTTTAGCCTCTCTTACAGTCTTGGCACGGCTAATCTCTGTTCCTCGGGTCCAAACCTTGACCAAACGAGGATACCCCGACTCAGTCAAAGTTCCCTCACCAAAGTCTGTCGCCACAAAAATGTGATTCCGGTCAATCCAACCCACCCAAGACTTGGCTTCTTTCAGATTAAAACCATTGTTTACAAACTTTTTGGTTATTGCATTAAATTCTCGAATCACGGAGGCATCTTTTCCACCTCGTGAAAGAGTCAACAAACAGAGATCATAATAAGGAGCTCGACATTTGGCTCCTTTAAAAACCCAATTTTCTTTTTCTTTTTTGGCCAATTGGTCCAAATCTAAAACCGTCTCCCAATTGGGATTCTTTGATTGATAGCTTTTTAAACGGGTTCGCCGCCACAGACCACGGACATGTTTATCGTCCTGCCAAAAGTTGTAAAGGTAGTCTCCACGCATAGAGACATTGGGAATCTTGTCTTTGGCTTGTAAAATTTTAAGGGCGTTGCTTTCCAGATTTTTATATCGATCAGACTTAGTGATATCAGACAATGTTTTTTTATTCTGCGAGTCCACCCAATTCAGGGCCTTTTCGCCTTCGACATTTTCTAACCAGAGATTGGGATCGTCTTTTCCATCAAGACTCACCTGCGATGTAGAACAAGCCGCAAAAAAGAATAGGACGGCAAGAGATTGAAAGATTGATTTCATAAGTGACCTCCAGGGCTTAGGACGGTTTTCACCTTCCTGAATTCCCCCGGATCGGTCAATCATTTACGCAGCCGAATATATCAAGGTGCCATTATATAGTCGTAGGCTTTCTTAAAAGCTGTCGGAAACCCCTTCTCGCGATCACCTACCATGTCGACGATCTCATCTGGAGTGACCCCAGCGTCCTCAATATACTGACCTCCACTGGAGATCATCAATGATTCTGTCAAAGCCATACCAATTTTGCTCACAGGTGAAAGACCATGCTGAGTGACGTTTCCGCCGCCACCCATAGTGCGTTGACCTACAACCAAGCCCATTTCATTTTCTTGAAACACACTGGTGAAAATATCGCACATAGAAACACACATTTCATTCACCATCACAGCAATCTTTACATCATCCGATAAACCAATCATTGGGTTTTGCAAAAAGAATGGATCCATTACCGTGACTGAGAAAGGACGAGAAAGTTTCTTTCCCGCAGCCTTGTCTTCTTCCAACTGCTTTACCACTCGCGCTGCAATTGCTTTTTGGTAACTGCTTTCGGCAAAAGCCGCTTGGGATTTGAATGAATTCATCCAAGTGTTGTTCAAGCGGACCTGCATCGATGGAAAATCAACAGGCTGTTTGCGAATCATGTTCAACATTCGCATCCCATGAACCAATGAACCACCACCGTTGTCGACCAAATCGATAATAAGGGATTTAATGCCTTTGTCTTCAATGGCCGTAATCATGCGGTACCATTCAGTCAGAATTTTATCTTCAGCTGGAAAGTTTTTCAGTTGAACATAGGCATACACCTGCCCCTCATCAGTGGTCACAGCCTTGGCCGTAAAAAGGGGTTCAGACATTAAATCCACAACGACCGAAGACATGGGAAGCTCACGAGATCGTAAAGCCGCATCGACCTGATCATCTTGATCCAATTCACCATCAAAAAGAGCTTTCATAACTGGGTTGAATTTTGCCAACTGATAACCGGTCAATCCGATAAATTTCAATCGTTCCGTCGCAAACTCGACGGGTGCCTTAAACAGACTCAACAGGTTTCGAATTTCTTGATAACCCAAAAAGGTGTGACCCAAAGGATTTTTTTCCATACCCGCAATCGACTTGGGTCGAATCCCCGTCTCGAAGTCATTCAATACATCTTCTACAGAGTTGATCGGCGCACTGGCGATAACTTGGGTATTAGGCTCTACCAAATCCTCAGGTGTTGGATTCTCTGCTGGCGGATTTTGTTTCAATTGAAAAGCCAAAAGATCTTCTTTGATCCAAGGAAGAACCAAAGTAAAAACCATTGGGCCTCTTGCTACTACCAATTCAATGTCCTCTGCCTCGGGCAAAGCCATGTCGATAGAAGTTCGCACACCGAATCGGAAAGCGGCCTGAGTTAAACTGGTCTCATCTTGTCCAACATCGAGAAATGGAACCAACTCTGTTTTCAAATAGTCGCCAATATTTTTTCCATCGGCTTGAATGATGAGATCACCAGGGACCAATGGCGCTCCAGCCTCGCTCCCCTTTAATGGACTAACGATTCGAAGAGCATTCATCTTCTGCCCATCTACCATCGTCTTTGTTCGCATGGTGATGAACCCAAGATGGGCCACCTGAGCATACTCAGGTAAAACCCCATTGTTCATTTGTTGGGCGCCAACATGGGCGTCTTTAAATGTGTGGATACATTTTTGAAAGAGCGCCAAGAAGGCC
This sequence comes from uncultured Bdellovibrionales bacterium, assembly GCA_965368905.1. Taxonomy (GTDB): domain Bacteria; phylum Bdellovibrionota; class Bdellovibrionia; order Bdellovibrionales; family JAGQZY01; genus JAGQZY01. The sequence goes on from CBDUOS010000029.1 coordinate 16,949, forward strand.
TGGTTATCCATTTCTTGCTCGGCCATGGTGACACAGTCGGCTTCGACCTGGCTGATTTCCACACCATAATTGCTCTTTTTCAATTCAGCGGGAGCATAGTTGTGATTGAATATTGTAAAGGCCCACTGCATGTCGGCTTTACGTTCTTTGGCGGTCATTTGATTTGTTGGTAATCCGCAAGCCCCGAGTGCTAATAAAGATGCCGCCAGAATGGCGTTTGACCATTTGTTCATTATTCCCCCCTCAATGAAATACTTTCCTTATCCCCATGGAAAGTCTGACAAAAGTTACAGATCCCTGTAAAAATGACAAGTCTTTTCTAATCAAGGGTTTATAAGTTTTTCTCAAACCTAAGGGAATTCGAGATGACAGGAATGTCAGAGGATTTAATGGGGCTGCTTGGACTCATTCTCCAAGAAATCACTCATCAGTTGAACGATTTGCCCCGATCCGCCAGCCCCCGCCAGCGCACCTTTCGCCGATTCGGCCCAGGCGTAGATATCAAAGTGGGCCCAAGGAACATTCTGGGTGAACATCTCTAAGAACAGGGCCGCTGTGATCGCACCCCCATAACCATTGGTACAGTTAACCAAATCAGCCACATCCGATTTCAAACGGGATTTCTCTTCAGGGATCAATGGCATACGCCAGCACAAATCTCCATGCCGTTGGCCCGAACGAAGAAGACACTCAGCCAAATTGTCCTGATTGGAAAAAAGACCGGGAACATTGCCGCCCAACCCATACTTTATTGCGCCGGTAAGGGTGGCGATATCAATAAGAATCTTTGGTTTTTTCTCACTGGCCACAGTCAGCGAATCCGCCATCACCAAACGCCCTTCGGCATCGGTGTTGTGGATCTCTACGGTTTTTCCATTGCGAGCTGTTAGCACATCGCCGGGGCGAAAAGACTCTTTCGCCACTGAGTTTTCAGCGATCGCGAAATAAAAATCGCAATTGATTTTGGCTTTACTGTGTATAACCCAATAGGCAATGCCCGCCACCGAAGCTGAGCCACCCATATCTTTTTTCATCAACCGCATTCCCGCGGCGGGCTTGATATCCAAACCACCCGCATCAAAAGTGACTCCCTTGCCAACAAATGCAATGGGCTTGGCCTTTCCAGCACCACGATACTGAATATGCACCATATGTGGCTCTTGCATTGAAGCCTGCCCCACAGCCATGTGCAGTCCCATTTTTTCTTTTTTCAAGCGACTCTTGTTCCAGACTTCAACTTTCACCGTCTTCTGACCTTGAAACATCGCTTTCAATAGATCGGCATAATCTTTCGGCTGTAGGAGGTTGGGTGGCAAATCGACAAGAAATCGTGCGAGGTTGGTGGCTTCACCCAACAGCCCACCCGCCTTAATTATACTGGCAGAGTTTTTAATTTTCGTTTTGACCGAAACATGAGTTTTCAACGGATTGGCTTGAGGCCATACTTTTTTAAATCGATATTGGGCCAACTCAATTCCAACACAGAGCCCTTTGAGCTCCTCTGCACTTTCTCCAATATATTCAACATTCAGCTGGACTGGAGCTTCATTGGCAATCTGACGAAAGCAAGTCCCCATCAAATCACGAGCCATCGTGTAAGGTGATGGAGTAAACATCCCATAGTGATTTTGTGGTTCCATGGTTTTCATTTGCAAAAGCCAAAGCTTACCGCCTTTGGACTCCCAAGAGATCACTGAAGCTTTTTGTTTCACTTTGTTTTTCACCAAGGGAGGGGCCGTTTTAGTGAACGCGGCCGGTACTTTTTCTCCGCGCCCCACAACCACCATTTTAACAATGGGGCCTTTTGCAGAACTGCGGCCTTTTTGGGCTCGATTTAACCAAGGAAGATTCTTTACGACAGAAGATAATTGACTCATAGGAAGTGAGTCTACACAAGGCTATTGGGCCCGACAAGCCTCTGTCGCGAAATTTAGGGAAGAACTTTTTGAAGGTGATTCGATTTGACCTGCGGTACAAATACCATGATCAAATCGTCAAACAATTTGTACTCTTGCTCAAACAACACGTGCCCATTTCGAACCACTTGCAAAAGGATCTTCTCTTGATTCGCTGGGAAGTTTAGAAACCCTGAGCCAAAAACTCCGGTCGCATATCCCCCAATAAACAGTTGTGATTCGAGCCAGGGGTTGTAAAAAAACACCTCTTTTTGCTGAGGCTGCGTAAAATGAGTGAACCCCAAAATGTGTTGTTTTTTCGCAAATAGAATTAGCACGATTAAAATTAGTTCCATTTATCCTCCCACTTTTCAGTGGCCCAGGTTCTCCCAAAAGGTTCAGGCAAATTAACAGGAATTTTCTGAAATACCAGAGACTCCCAGCAGAACTAGACTTTGATCTGGATTACTCGAAATGCCCATCCAATAGGCATTTCATGGCGCTGAAGGGGCAAGTTTGCACCCCCACAATCAGTGACAGGTCTGAAATTTGGAGTATATTAAGAGCACACACAGAGGTGAATTATGAAAACACTCATCACTTTTTTAACTTTAATCGTTGCCCCTTGGGCCTCCGCCACCACAATTTATGTGGCTCCAGTTCAAGGGACCAATGTTTCACAAAACGAGTCAAAAACAATTCGTGAGTTGGTGAAAGTGGAAGTTCAAAACAATTCAGATTTTCAGGTTGTGGACTCTCTGGATCAGGCCCAGTTTTATATCCAAACCAAAGTGATTCACCTGAAGAGCTACACCCTGTCGATGGTGCGATGGCAAGGCAATAACAAAGTCAGTACCGGTCAGTGGCGAGCCCAGTCGTTGGCAGAGCTAGAAAAACAAATGTCGGGGGCTGTCAGTGAGGTTCTCAACTCTGAATCCAATAGCAAACAAGCCGTCCTTTTTGCAAACGACAAATCTTTAGGAGAGCAAGCGGCAGAAAAAAATGCCAAGCGAAGCACGGAACGCGTGCAAGCCCGCCGCCAGGTTTTGGTTGGCTTTGGCCCCGCTTATTTTAATAAACTGAACACCTCACAACCCGGAATCGGTTTTCAAGCGGGTTATATCTGGAGCATTGATGACCATTTTGATCTTGGTCTGCAATCGGATTTCGCTATTTCCACAGAGCACACCGATGCCTATATGCTAAGTGGACGTATTTTAACCAACTACTACTTTTCAACCAATGATATCAGCCCTTATGTAGGGGCTGGCTTTGGCTATGGCTGGGCGAGCGTGCATGATAATAACATCAATACGATCAGCGATGACGCCTCTGGCGGGTTCGCAGTTGGGCTTTCCGCTGGTGTGAAGTTTTTCAGAACATCCACGGTCAACTTTGCTGTCGGTGGTGAGTACACTCACATCTTTGATAAGAACAGCTTAGGACAGCCTGGCGTCTTTCTTTTGAAAGTTGCTCTTTTATATTAATCCTTAAGAGACATTCTATAGGTTTCGCTACTTCCCTTGGTCATCTCCCAAAGCTTAAAATAGCGAAGCATCCAACCGATGCCGTCAAAAGCTGCGGCGAAAAAACCGGGAATCCCATCACGAAACCCACCCTTTAAAAAATAGCGGCGAAACATCCGATTTTTTGGTTTTAGAATAAGATACTTGATCGCGTTGCCAAAAGAAGGGCGAACCCCTTTTTCATAGAGAAACTTGGCTTCAAAAGTCGAGTAGAAATCCATCTTTTTAAGAAACTGAGAAATTGTCAGGTAAGGGTAATGCAACATAGGGTTGGTGAGCATTTCGATGGGGCCGTCTATTTTCAGGGTCTCGTGAACATGCTCGTTGGGAAACTTTCCTTTGCCTTTGCGAAACAATCGCAATTGGGTGTCTGGATATTGCCCCCCATGTTGCAACCAAGTTCCAAAGAAATGATTGCGCCGAGGCAGCTTAAAAGCCGAGGCCGTGGTCACCGAAATTTTAGCGGTCACTTCGTTCATCAAAGACTTTTCAAAGCGTTCGTCAGGATCAACATAAAAAATCCAATCCCCTTGGGCTTGGTCCATGGCATAAGACTTATTCACATTGAGATTCATATCGTTAGGACGACGGAACACGCGGCATCCTAGAGATTGAGCCAGCTCAAAAGACTGGTCCTCACTTTCGCAATCCACGTAAATAACTTCATCTCCCCACCTCAAAAGTTCCGGTAAGAGTTCTTTCAAGTGGTAGGCTTCATTGTGTCCGATACAAGTGATGGATAGCTTCATGGTTTCCTTAAACAAATCGAGCGAGGCAATAACTTTTCTTGCCCCGTCTTAATATCAATACCGATTCATGTAAAAGAGGAAATTCCGGGCCGCTTAAGTTTTCTCCGGTAAACTTTTCGTTATTTAGGTAAATGGCTCCGGCTTTGATATCCTTGCGAGCAGCCCCTTTTGAGGAGCATAATTTAGACTCGACCAAAATCTCCACCAAATCCATATCGGCCTTTTTACCTTTTGCAATCTCTACCGAAGGTGCCTCACTAAAAACGTCACGCAAGGTCTTGAGGTCTAAACTAGCAAAGTCACCCGAGAATAAAGCCTCGGTGGCTTTCTTGGCTTTTGCCAGTTCAGCACATCCATGAACCAATTCTGTCAGTTCCGCGGCAAGAGTCAGTTGGGCTTCCCGTTTATGGGGTTCTTGTTTGAAGCGGGTTTCGATCTTTAAAATTTCATCCATAGAACGTAAACTAAAGAGACGCATCAGCTTAAGGACCTCATCATCCGGTAGCCGCACAAAGAATTGATAGAACTGATAAGGACTGGTGCGATCAGGGTCCAACCAAATATTCCCTTGCTCTGTTTTTCCAAACTTGCTTCCGTCGGGACGAGTCACCAACGGGAAGGTCATTCCAAAGACCGAATCTTTGTTTTGATCATCGCCCTGCATGCGACGAATCAAGTCGACACCGGCTGTGATATTGCCCCACTGATCGGAACCGCCAATCTGCAGTTTACAGCTCATCTTTTGATTCAAATAATAAAAGTCATAGGACTGCAAAAGCATATAAGAGAATTCAGTATAGGAAATGCCTTGGTCGCGGCTTTCAATTCGGCTTTTTACTGAGTCCTTGGCCAGCATTGCGTTGACGGAAAAGTGTTTTCCCACATCTCGTAAAAAATCGATGTAGCTGAATTTTTCCATCCAATCCAAGTTATTCACCATAACAGCGGCACTTGGCCCCTCAAAGTTCAAAATCTTTTTGGCATCCGAAAAGATCCCCTCGGCATTGTTTTGTATGGTCTCGGCAGTCAAAAGGTTGCGTTCTTTGCTCTTTCCACTCGGGTCTCCAATCATTCCGGTGGCCCCACCAAGCAGCAAAAGAGGCTTATGTCCCCGCGCCTGTAAGCGGCGCATAGTCATCAGTGGTAAGAGGGACCCGACATGAAGGCTGTCCGCCGTTGGGTCCACGCCACAGTAAAATGTAGTTGGGGTTTCAAGGACTTGGGCCAAGTCATCAGAAGTTTGTTGGTAGATCAAGCCCCGGTCTTTAAGCTCATCGTAGAGCATATTTGCCTCCATTTTGAACCCTCAAACATTAACCTTACCTATTGATTTTTACAAGAAATTCAGTAATATGCGGTCAAACAGGGAGAATTATGGCGAAGGACGACCTCATACAAGTGGATGGGACTGTGAAAGATGTGACCGGTGGTGGTAACTATCGTATTGAATTGGAAAATGGTGTTGATATCACAGCCCGACTTTGCGGAAAAATGAAGCGCTTTAAAATCCGTGTGATTGTCGGCGACAAAGTAACCGTTGGACTTTCTCCCTACGATCCCACCCATGGTCTGATCACCTTCAGACACAAAGGTTAGTGTAAAAACTACAGCTCCAGGTCCTGAAATTGACCATTTGGTGCCACTAATTTTCTTATCAGTCAAAACTCAATAGCCAAAAGTGACAGAGCCCTCAACATGAAGTAATCAACATCCTGTCTTCGGGGGGAGAATTGTCATTGTTTTCACCATTTCTTTTTGTCCTTGTATTAATCGGAATCAGCCTACCCACTCAGGCCGCTAGCGACCCCGTTAACTTTGATGTTTTTCTTAAAAGTTATTTAGAGAAAAGTTCCGGCAGCTTATCGGCGCGCCGCCAACTGTCCGCTGCTGAACGACAGAAGGTTCAACAAACTGATCTTTGGACATCTCGTCTCTCAGCCACCGAAAACCTCAGCTTCTCTAAACAGACTTTTGAATCAGGCGGACGACCGGACAATTCCAACCGCTCGAATAGCCTGCAAGGACAGTTCACCCAAAACATGCCCACCGGAACCACACTTGAAGTCAGTGGTGAAAAGTTTTTGGAAACACAGAATCCTCTCTTCAATGCAACCGACCGCCGTTACTCAGCCAAAATCACCCAGGATCTGATTAAAAACTCTTTGGGGAAAAGCCAACGAGCGCAAGCCAGTCAGGGTGAGACCAACTACAAGGTGGCTGAGCTCGAATATCGACAGTCGATTGTGAACACTTGTGAAGAAGCCTTTTCAATGTATGCCGATGCCTATGTACAACAAGAAATCTCTGAACTTTTGCGGGAGCAAATGAAAGATGCCCAAAAAGCTCTCGGCATTTCAAGAAACCTGTACCGAGACCGCCTTATCAATAAAGTGGACAAACTCACATCGGAAAGTGATTTCATTGACACTCGCTTACAAGTGGAACAAGCCGAACAAAAACTAATGAACATCAAAAGACAGATTCAAGCTTTCATAGATAAGTCTGCAAGCTTAGACTTTTTACTGACTGACCCTTCAAAATTTTTAAAAGCCAACAACACAACTCCCCAGGATTCCACACTGACAGAAGAGATTTTGTCCACTCAACTGAAAAGTCAGGATTTTGCTGTTGAGAAAGCCCGTTCCGACCGATGGACAGATCTGCAACTTGGAGTTGAAGTGGGAGAAAACTACGGGCGTCTCGCCTTCAATGGCCCATTGGTGAATTATCAAGAACAGTTTCTGCGCGCCAACCTGACTGTGGGTTTTGATTTGGTGAACAACACAGAGAACTCCGACCTGAAGAATGCCGTTTACCAAAAAAACAGCTTAGAAAAAGAAAAATATACCTTAAAAAAGACCCAACGCACAAAAATCGATAGCTTAACGGCGATGAATGATCTTTTAAAACAACAAGTGGTCAGTAGTGAAAAACAAGTTCAGTTGCTTGAAGAAAAAATGAAGATAGCCTTCAATCAAATGAAACGGGCCAAATTGGATTTTCAAAACTACCTTTTACATAGAAACGCCTATTTGAACCAACAAAGAACTTTCTTAAATCTTAAAAAAGACCTCTGGTTGAATCAGTTTTCTATCCAAAAAGAATTTGCCCATAAAACGCCAACACTTTGTGAGGTTTCCTCGTGACTCGAATCATTGACTACTTTATTTCTCGATCTTTTGTTGTCAATTTGATTTCCGCTTTTATCATCATTGCAGGACTCACATTGGGGTCAATGATCAAACGGGATACGATTCCACCTTTTGAATTCAATTCGGTGGAAGTGAATGTCAGTCTTCCTGGGGCGTCAGCCACAGAAGTGGAAAAATACTTGGCCTACCCGGTCGAACAGGCTTTACAGGGTTTACCTCACGCTAAAGAAATAACCACTCGCTCATCCTCAGGAGGTCTATACGCTCGCATCTATTTCAATGCGGGCTACGATAAAATCAATGAGTCGGTTGAGCAGATCCGCAGTCGCATCAGTGCCATCTCGTGGAAACTGCCCGAGCAGTCTCGCGATGTGACGGTGGAACAAAACCGAGTCAATGAAATCTTCCATATGGGAATCGCCCTTGAGGGCTTTGATGAAACTAAGAATTTGCATCGGCAGTTGGCAAAAAAATTGTCAGACAAAATTCAAAGTGTTCCTGGAATCATTCGTGTCTCAGAAGAAATGAGCGCACAAAACGTTTACATCCAAATGGATGCCAAAGCCATTGCTCGTAATGAGATATCTATTGCTGAAGTCCGCAATCGAGTGCAACAAGCTCTCAACTACTCTCCCATTGGAAAAGTGGATTTTGACGAAAAAACCTACTCTGTTGAAGTGGAAAGACCGGCAGAAGCTTTAGACACCCTAAGAAACTTAGCGATCCGTGGGAACTCCACTGGCAATGTTCTGTACCTAAAAGACTTAGCCAAGATCTCGATGCAGATAGACGAAATCAAACAGCATCACCGCTACAATGGCCGTAAAGTGATCAACCTGTATTCGCGCAAAGACACCACCTCTGACTCGATTTCACTGAAAGGTGAAGTCGTTAAAATTTTAGATGAGTTTAATAAAAACCTTCCCGACGGACTAGAGGCTAGCATTTTTGCAGATGGCCCCAAGTTTATTCAACAGCAACTGGATGTTCTGACTAAAAATGGAATCTTTGGATTAATTCTCGTGCTGCTCATCCTGACCATGTTCTTCAATTGGAGAGTGGCCCTGGCCGCCTCATTCGGAATTCCCATCGCTTACTGTGGAACATTAGTGGCCCTTTACGCCTTTGGCATCTCTATCGATATAATCTCGGTGGTGGGAATGATCTTGGTTTTGGGGATTCTCGTCGATGATGCCATCATCATTGCAGAAAGATACGTGGAGAATTTGGAAGATGGCATGACCCCAAAGCAAGCCGCCCACTCTGCCAGTTCGGACCTGATGCTTCCTGTTACAGGAACAGTGCTGACTACCATTTTCGCTTTCAGCCCTATGATTTTAATCGACAGTGAAATTGCGGTGATCTTTTACGCAATCCCCATAGTCATCATCACTTCATTGGCCATGAGTTGGCTCGAGAGCTTTTTTATTCTCCCCAACCACATGCAGCACTTTATCAAGTCTGTCCCCAAACACACCACAGAGACCAGCTTCTTTCTTAAAACCAAAGCCGCCTACAAAAGATTTTTGGATGGAATTTTAAGGTTTCGCTATATTGCCGTTGGTTTCCTTGTCGCCTTCTTTTTGGTGTCGGCTTGGGTGGCGAAAAATAAAATTCAGCAGCAGTTTTGGTTTGGCGCCAACCGTGAGAGAATTGGAGTCACGATCACGTTGAAAGAAAGTCCTTCCCTTGCCCACACTGAATCCGTAATTGAACCCATAGAAAAGTATTTGATGACCCTGCCAAAAGATAAAATCCAGGGCGTCGGAGCCAGCATTGGTTCGATGTGGAAACATGGACGTAATTACGTCGGCTACCGCTACGCCCGTATAACTCTTCATATTAACGAAAACCTCACTCACCCCGGTGTTGTAAAAAAAGAATACACAAAAATCCTCAAAGAACATTTTAAAAACAACACTCCTGATTCTATCGAAAAAATTCAAGTGGGTTGGGAGATGAACGACCAAGATGAAAAGAAAAAGAAAATGATCTCTATTGATGTCACTGGCAATGAAGATGTGGAGTATCTGGACATCAAAGAGACCATCGAAAGTGACCTTGCAAAAAGTGAGAAGAAACTGGAGCTGGTGGAAGAGGTCAACGAGTTTGATGAGAAGTGGGTGTTTACACCTGACACCCGCAACCTGGCCCGCCATCAAATGTCAGTGGGGCAGATTACCTCACAACTGCGCTCGTTCTTTGTTCCTCATGAATTGACTCAAGTGAGAATCAATGGTGAGTCGAAATGGATTTACACTCAAGTTCAACGGGACAAAGTGGTGACCCAATCCGAGCTGAATAAAATGACTGTACTCAATAACAAAGGCTTAGCGGTTCCTCTACGAACTCTCGGTAGTTGGTCGCAAAAAAAGCAATTGGGTACAATTCAACATAAAGACGGCAAAAGACAATTCACCTTCGACTTGGCCTTTGAGCCCACAGAAGATATGAACATCACTCTAGCCAAAGAGGCCGGGGAAAAAATTGTGGCCGATTTAGCCAAATCTTTTCCCACTTACGATGTCGAACTCCGTGATGCCGACCGTGCTGAAGCCAATAGCCGGGCCTGGGCCCTTAAAGTTGCAGTCTTATGTATATTGTTAGTGCTTTTCACCCTGTCTTTGGTGTTAGGCTCTCTATCTCTTCCTTTTATTGTGGGTCTCCCAATTCCCTTTGGATTGATGGGAATTGTTTGGGCCCTCTACCTGCACGATATGCCGATGGGAATTATGTCTTTGATTGGTTTGATCGGTACGGTTGGAGTTTCAGTGAACGATTCCTTGATTATGGTCGATCAAATCATGAAACGTGGAGAGAAAAACCTGAAAGGTCTGACCCGTGAGCACATCATTGAAGGCGCCTCTAGCCGACTGCGCGCCATCATCTTAACCACAGTGACAACTCTCGGTGGTGTGTTTCCGATGGCCTATGCCCTCGGAGGTGAATCAGGTTTCACAGAACCGCTGGCTTTCTCCTTAGGTTGGGGTCTGTTCTTCTCCACTTTTTTAACTTTATTTGCGCTGCCAGCCTTCATCGAAATCCGTCGTGATTTTGGTAAAGGTGTTGGTTGGTTGAAAAGAAAACTTGGCAAAAATTCCCAAGTGGTATCGGTTCCCCAAGGAGAGATTTGGGGGACGCCAGAGCATCAACAACCCACACCAGCAAACCCGCCGGAACAGCCCCGCCCACACCCGGGACGCGCAGCACGACCTTCTGAAACGCCCCTATAGATTTTTCTTTTCAGAATCTGCCTTATAAAAAATAAAATTTCTGTCACGGGAATTTCATGTGATTTATTAGTGGGTTACCACCTGAGTACCCAGTAATTCTTAAATTTTGTCAGACTTTTTCAGTACCTCTTGGAGCTAAAACTGACTATCCAGTACTCCAAT
>CBDUOS010000030.1:0-27537 GCA_965368905.1 uncultured Bdellovibrionales bacterium
CCAAATTCCAAACTACCGCAAAAATATTCAAGACATCCGCAACAATAAACTTCCGCAAGCACAGCAAAACCTTTCCAATACTGAAAACCGCTTATCTCAAACCATTTCTAATATTCAGCAAAAAAATCAAAACTTGCAGCAAGCTGAGCAACGCTTGCAAGCTCTGCAAGGTGAAATTAGTCAATTGGATGGAAAGATCAAAACGGAGCAACAGCAGCTGCAACAGTTGCAAAACCGTAAGAAATCTTTACAAGACAAAATTGCTGAAGCAGAGAACGCTTCGGGGCAAGAGCAGAACTTAAAAGCACAAATTCAAGAGGCTCAACAGAAAATTGGTCAAGCTCAACAGCGTAAACAGCGGTTGACCCAGCAGATTCAGAACAAAGAGCAGAGCTTACAGGGAGCAAAGGCTGAATTGCAGCAAGCTCAAAGTCGCTTGCAACAGGCCAGAAACGAAATTCAACAACTTCGTCAGCGCAAACAGAAGGTTCAGGGTGATATTGAAAAGGCTCAGTTGGCCCAACAAAAGATTGGCCAGCTGAATAATCAAATCCAATCAGCTCGCCAACGTGTGCAGCAAGCGCAAAATAATGTGAACCAATTCCAGGGGCAGAAACAGAACAAAGAGTCTGCGAAACAGCAGGCGCAAGGCGAAGTTCAATCCTTAGGCAACCAGATTTCGCAAAAGAACCAAGAGCTGGCTCAGGTGCAAGAGCGGATCAATAGACTAAAACAACAGCTTGAAAATAGTGAGGGCGACAAAAAAGAAACTCGCAAAAAATTAAAGCAAGCGCGCAATCGAAAACAACAATTAACAGAGGAGAAAGGCCAACTTGATAAGAAGCGCAAACAAGCGCAAAACAAGGTGAAGCAGTTGAATGGTGAAATCCGTGAGCTGGCCCAAAAGATTCAAAACAATCGCAAGGTTGTGCAGAATCAAACCAAGCGCATCGAAAACTTGCAAAAAGAAAAGCAAGAGTACCAGGCTTTGGCTCAATCCTTGCCACAGTTGAAGAATCAATTGCAGACTATCAACACTCGCATTCAAGGCAAACAACAAGAAATTGGTCAGCATGAATCAGCGGTAGCAGTGGCTCAGAAAAAAATTGCACCAACCCAAAACGAGATCAAGCGTTTGCAAGCTCAACTTCGCGAAACGCAAAAGGTCATTGACAATCAAGTCGCTCAGAAAAATCGTTTAGAAAAACGGTTGGTAGAAGTTAAGAAATTGGCCCAAACGCTTCCGGAGTTACGTCAGCAATTGGCTCAGGTGAACAGTCGCATTCAAGAAACTCGTCAGGGCATTGCCTCTTTGAACCAAGACAAGCAAGGTTCTGTCGCTCAAGCCCAGCAAGTGCGAAATCGTGTACAGAAACTACGGCAAGAATTGCAAGCTCTTCGCCAACAAAAGAGCCATCTCGAGCAACAAAAAAAGAGTATTAGTCAGAATATTGCTCAGTTGCGCCAGCGCATCCAAGGTTTGCAGGGGAAAATTCAAACGGCAGAGGCTGGGCGCCCTCGTTTGCAACAGATTCGCAAAAATTTATTGCCGAATCTGAACCAACGAATTCAGGCTTTACAAAATGAATCGCGACAAAAAGAGAACCAGTTGAACCAAGCCATCCAACGTCGTGACCGAATTGTGACTCAACTGAACAACAAAACCTTCGAGAGAGACACTAAGCGCAGGCAGTTGAACCGAGTGAAAGATCAAATCGCGTTTGAAAGAACCCGTTTGGCTCGCACCGAAGCAGAACTTAGCCAAGCCCAGTCTGACTTGGTCGTCTTGCGTGATGAATTGATTCAGCGGCGCCGAGAAAAACGTGAAGATGAAGCCGACCTTTCTGTGACCAAAACTTTGATTGCAGAAAATCAGCAGGATCTCTTCCAGGTGGAGCAGCAGATCGCCCAGTACGATGCCGTTCATATCCAACCCATTGAAGATGAGATAGCAAAAGTGGAAGTGCAGATTGCCCAAGAAAAGGTGGGAGAAGCGAAGTACCATAATCTAGGACTCACGTTGCAGTTTCAAGACGACTTGATCGCTGACAAAACGGAAGAGAATCTACAGTTAGCGGCAAGAAAACCCATTCTTGAACAAGAGATTGCGGATCTCGAACCGCAAGTGGCTCAAGCCCAGTCTATAAAACAGGCGAACGAGTTGGCCTTCTTAGAAGCTGATAAGGTCCTTGAGCAGCACAAAGATGATATGCAGAACAAAAAGCCCGAACTGGAGTCTCTTGAAGAGAACAACTTTGAGCTTTTGGACAAGTTAGCCGGTCAATAAGTGACGACCAGGCTTGGATTAAATGACTTTAAATATTTGGGGGAAAAAATGAAATTAATAGCCAGCCTTATTGTGATCACTTTGTCGATACAACTGCAAGCTGCCGACGAAAGCATCATTGAGTACAAAGATTGGGCAGCCAATAAGATCGAATCTCACAAAGTGACCGACCAGTCAGCCTGTGTGGCTTTGACCACAGAGGAAGACAAAGACACCACTTTAGAAGTTTATGCGGAAGCCGGCAAAGTGGATGGATACGTGCAGCCAGTGGTGCAGATCGTGACTACAGAAATGGATCCGGCCTTGGGAGTGATGGCCAGCGTAGATGGAATTAGAATGCCGATGACTATTGCTTTGAAAGAAACCAAAGAAGTGGAGATTGAGGTTTTGGAAGAAGGGTCTTCGATTCCGGTCGTGAAAAAAGTAGAACAGCAAGTCTTTCTAGGAAAGTTCGCTGACAAAGAAAGAATGATTGCCCTTTTACGCGCTAAAAATAGAGTGGTTGCTACTTTTTATGATGCCACCGGTGAGTTGGGTGAAGCTCAATTCTCTCTACGAGGCTCGAGCCGCACCATTCGGACGATGATGGACTCTTGTTTCGAGTAAAACACTAATTCCTACAGTTCGACTTCACCAGGGGTGGGGTCGTTTTTTTTATTTTGAAGAAAAAATACACAACCTGAAGACTTGAGGTCTAGTTTTCCCAATCTGAGATGCTGATCGCCCTTAGTTTTCTCTCCATTCAATTCATTAAAATCGCTAAGTAAATCCTTTTAACCTCTCGACTGAGTGAACCGATGCTTGATTGTGTCTATCCCACGAGTCTTGATCATTTTTCTTCTGTGCATCACGGGTTGCGGTCGTTTTGAAAGAACGGCTGGGGTCACAGTGTCTCCTTTCTCAGAAACCCATGACGAAGCCTCATGGGGCGATGCGACCTGCCGAATCGATACGACGACCATGGAAAAATACAACAAGGCAATTTATGGTGATGACAACCGTCGTGATTGGAGTGAGCTTGAAAGCTCGCCCTGGTTGAAAGTGGCTCGCTCTACGGTGGCCTTGATGCGCAAGGTTTCCGAGCCGATGTTGAATGCTGATTTGAGTGAGTTCTTTCCAACTCTTAGAATGTCTATGAACTTGTGTCAGGGCGAACGTTTTGCCAATCAGGTTAACCCAGCTTTTTGTTCCGGTTTTTTAGTAGGACCTAATCTTGTGGTGACAGCCGGACATTGTATTGAAAGTCAAAGCGACTGTGACTCCACCGACTTTGTTTTTGATTTTGCAAAAACCCCAAACAATCCTCAAGCTAGAATCCAAGCCGATAATGTTTATGCTTGCGAAAGTATTGTCCAGAGTGAAACCGGTCAGAATGATTACGCGGTGGTTCGACTAGCTCGTCCAGTGTTGGATCGAGATCCACTGCCAATACGACGTGAAGACGCTGTGACGGTGGGTGAAAAGCTTGTGTTGATTGGACACCCCTCGGGGTTGCCATCAAAAATTGTTCGTAATGGGGAAGCCCAGCGTGTGGAAACCGAGGTAATCCTAGCATCGGTGGACGCATTCGGAGGAAACTCGGGATCGGTCATAGTGAATCAAGAAACTGGCCTCGTCGAAGGAATTCTGGTAGCGGGAGGTCAAGACTACTCTGAGCAAAACGGCTGTATGGTTGCTCACCAATGCAACGGAGATTGCAATGGTGAGGTTATAACGTCTATTGCGCTGACTAAAAACTTAATTCCTGAACCGTCTTCTTCAGTGGACCTGAATGAAGAAGAGTTCGTCGACGAGAAACTTCCGATCTGCGATGCTTCCCAAGAAGGTGTCTCAGAAGAGCCGGGAATATCAGATCAAGAGGACGATCAGCCAGCGGGAGCACCTGAACAATCCAAGTGTGAGAGTGGCTTGCAAGATTCTGAAGATGGTCGACGCAAACAGCTCTGTGAGCTTGTTAATCGTGATCGTACAACATCCAACCTTTTAGCCATAGAGTTGGATGACCAGTTGAACCAGGTTGCCCAAGCCTATGCAAAGAAGATGGCTGACGAAAACTTTTTTTCCCATGTTTCTCCCAATGGCAGCGGCCCCAGTGACCGACTTGAGGCTGGCAATGTTTCTTATAGAGCAATGGGGGAAAATATTTTCTTCGGTTCGCAAAGTCCGTCCCAAGCCCATTCAGGTTGGATGAATTCATCAGGTCATCGCGCCAATATCCTAAACGGTTCATTTGAAAAAATGGGACTGGGGCAGTACCAAGGCTATTGGGTCCAAGTCTTTATTCGAGAGAACCCCTAAAAAACGTCTGCTTATTGCATTTTTGAATTGATGGTTTTTAATTCAGGCTTATCACAACAAGGGACTTCGGCCTTTTTCTCATCATCTTTGATGTACAAAGAGGCGATTCCGCGATTCACCTTTCCGACGTGATCTTTGAAGTGAGCCAATGCTGTTTCTGGAACAGGGTCGGCGGCGGGTAGATTCACTTTTAATGGGTCCATGAGGCGTCGATGTTTCGACATTTCAAAGTGTAGGTGAGGGCCAGTGGCATAGCCTGTGCTGCCGACATAACCAATGATGTCACCTTGTTGAACTTTAGAGCCGCGTCGCAAGCCTCTTTTGAATCGACTCATGTGAAGGTACTTGGTGGTGTAACCGGCCACGTGGTCTAAAATAATCATTTTCCCACTGCCGCCATAGCGTCCAATTTTCACAATACGGCCATCGCCGACTGCGCGAATGGGAGTTCCACGAGGCGCTCCATAGTCAACACCGTTGTGAGCTTTGTAGCGACGGTGAATGGGGTGGAAGCGTCTTCTAGAAAAACGAGATGTGATTCGTCCAAACTTGATCGGGCTTTTTAAGAAAACCTTGCGCAGGGACTCTCCGTTTTCTTCAAAGTAACCCCGAGTTTTGGTGGCCTTGTTGTCATAGTAGTAGGCTTTGTATAACTCCGGTCCATTTTTGTATTCAGCATAAACAATATCGCCCCAACCAACAGTACGGCCCTCGGCAAAAAGTTTTTCAACTGAAAACTTCCAAACATCCCCTTTGCGAACTTCGCGAGAGAAATCCACTTGCCAGCCAAAAACTTCTGCGAAAGCAATAATCACTTCGGGGGACAGACCTTGTTCGACCGCTGAAGACCAGAGGCTCTCTTGAATGACTCCACCAAAGTGAACCAACTTCTTGGTTGTATCGATGTCGATGATTTCACTGCTCCACTCTTTATGAGTGTAGTTGATCTCTAAACGCTGGAGGGGACTGATGTCAAAAGCGACCCGACGGATATCTCCGTTCAGTTGCTTTGAAATGACAAATCGAGTGCCAGGCTGCACATGGCGCAGGTTAAAGACAGGTTTTGAAGTTTGCACGATCTGGTAAATAATTTTTGGGTCCACTTTGGCGGCCATAAGAGCTTCATGGACTGAAGAATTTCTTTTAATGGAGTAGACCTCGTGAGACAGAGGTAAGGGGGCCAAGATAACCATCTCATCAAAAACAGGGACTTGTTCTTGGGTCCAACCAGGGTAACTGGCTGAAATGATAAATAGAAAAGACAGTGCTCCCGCCCAAATATGTGCCATTTGTTATTGGTAACATAAAATTAAAAAAGTGTAGATAGAAATTGCAGCTTTATATTCATTTCACCGTTCCTAGTTTTCGGTTGGGAAGCTTTGTGAATTTTTGTAAAACCCGTCTTCATGAAAACAGGACTGAAGTTGCTTCTTTGCGTGGATTGGGAGGGAACCCTTAGTAGAGGCTGAAAACCTCCGTGTCCTACAACCATTTAAGAAGCGCTGGGCCATACCCTCCGCCACTTTATGGATTATGCTCAATAAATAAGCAACTCTTTACGGGATGCTAAGGCCACCCTTTGTGAATCCATGGGCAGTGATCACACTTCATCAAAAACAGCCGTTGAACTTTTGTGGAATTTGGAGGTCTTTCTAGAGAAAATTCAATTTTTGAATAAGATGAAACTGATATCATCTTTTTTTGATCCGGCTTCCTGGTAAATCCTTTCATTGATCATATCCATTAAAGACGTTGAGATTCCATCAATGGTGCCTTTGCGAACCAAGTCGATAATTTCATCGGGTGGAAAGTTATCAAAGATACCGTCAGAGGCGAGGAAGATCGTATCATTGGGATTTAATTCAACTTCAGGTCCCATTTCAATTTTCATGTCGGATTCACCCACCAAATTAGATATGTAGTGGAGATCCGGGTGAGCCAGGGCCTCTTTTTCATCGATGAGGCCGGCCTCGACTCCGTATCCCACGGGGGAGTGGGCCAATGAACGGTATTTTAGTTTTCCACGTTGTCCGCAGATCACCAAAGTGGAATCTCCCACTTGATAGCCACGAGCTTTGTTGTCATAGATTTCACAAATGGTGATGGTGGTGCGCGCACCCACACCAGTGGCGATCAGTTCTTTATTGGTTTTCTCAATGGCGTCGATGATTCGATAACGGTGCCCCGCTTCGGTCACCCCATCCGTCTTGAGAGACTTTTCAATGTTGGACATCACCAAAGAGGCAGCTTCTTCCCCTTTGGGGTGTCCACCGGCACCGTCTGCGACAGCAAGTACGATTCCCTCTTTGGTTTTAAAGATTCCAACCGCATCCTCGTTGCAAGTTTCTGTGATGGGAGATTTTTTCGAAAAGAAAAGAATATTATTCTCATCTCCAAAAAGTTGGGGTTTAGAAAAGTCGGCTTGTAGAGCGTATTGGCTTTTCATCTACAGTCGAGCCTCACTTTGCCATTCAATATTTTCAATGTACTGAAGGAGGATACTGGCAGTTCTAAATTTTTTAAGGATCAGGTTGGAGCGAAGACCCATGCAGATCTCTTTCACTTCTTTGGGGTGTTTGGCATAATGCTTCCGCCCACCGATGGCTTCATAAAAAATGCGGATCAAATTCACGATGTCCTCAGCCTTATTGAGGCTTTTGGCGTCGCCCCAGTTGTACATATCTAGAAGTTTAAACTCAAATCCCAGCCCCTTCCTCTTAATGATAATGTTATCTGTGTGTAAATCACCATGGTACTCGTTATGAAAATGGACATTTTCAATACCTTTGGCAAGGGAATGGAGGAGGAGCAGGCCTTGCATGATTCCGATTCGGCCCCCGGGTTGGCGTTTCAAATAATGACTTAGAATCATGCCGTCTGCGTATTCATAGACAAAACAGGTGATGTCTTCACCACGGACCTTGATCGAATCTTGAGTGTAGTAATTGATTGAAACGGGACTCTCCGAAAGCTTGTGCAATCTTTGAGCATACTGTCTGGCTACCTTATTGTTGCGATTCCGACGCGGGTAAAAGAACTTTAAAGCCACCGGAACCTTGGTAACCATTTCTTCGGCTTTGTAGACTTCGCCTTCCCAGCCAGATCCTAGCTTTTTCATAATTCGGAATTTTCCGGCAATAACTCGGCCGGTTTCGAAATCAAACTGCTTGGGGCGTTTCGTTCTCATAGGTTCGGTCCTTTGCTTAACTCGTGGAGCCTGTTGTATTGGGTGAGAAATATCTAGAGTCGACTCCTATTCTTCAATTTTTTTCAAGCCTTGGGGCTTATGTTTATTAATTCCCAGTCTTTACGTATTAAGAATGAAGTCAGCTACTTCAAAACCGACTTAAAGGCTTTCATAGTTTCATCCCAAGATAAATGATCGGCTCTTTTATCGTAGGCTAAAGGTATGCTGAATTTCTTCCCGTTCGCGGTCGCCTCGGGGTTGGTAAATCCATGCTTGGCTCCCTTGTAGTTGACGAATTTGTACTTCACATTGGCAGCCTTCAAATTTTTGCGAACAGAGTTGATGGTCTTTTTCGTAACAAAAGGGTCGGCGGCTCCATTAAAAATAAGCATTTTCGTTTTCATAGGGCTCACTTCATTTTTTGCAAGAGGTGTCAGGTTCCCGTGGTAGCTTGCCACTAGCTTTAAATCTACGCCTCGTCGGGCCATCTCAAGAACAATGGCGCCACCGAAGCAATACCCCATGGCGGCGATGTTGTCGACCTGCACATTATCCTGTTTACGAAGGGTGGCCAAAGCGGTACGAAAACTTTCTTCAGCTAGGTCTAAATCTTCCATCACTTTGGCTGAAAACTTTTTCGCATCTTTTGGGTGATCCACGGTTTCGCCATTTCCATACATGTCCACAGCAAAGGCCATGTAACCATTTTCAGCCAATTGAACAGCACGTTTGCGTGGGTAGTCGGTCTGTCCCCACCATTCGTGTACGACTAAGACTCCTGGAAAGGGCCCCTCGCCTTCAGGAACTGCCAAATAACCTTTCATGGTTTTGTTGCCGGACGTATACTCGATGGTTTTGGTCACCACCGCAGGGCCGGCTTTGGTCATCAGCGCATCAGAGTCCGCAGTGGATTTCTCGCTGCTGGAACATCCTGAGGATAAGGTTTGGATCATGAACAGGGCAATCAATAGGCTCAATGCTTTCATCGTCTCTCCTTCAACTAATTTTTTTAATTTCAAGAGTTTAGCAAGTCCGCCCTTGTCTGCAATCAAATACAGAGGATGGACCCGAAGCATTAAAGGTGTCTTTAGACACTCCGGGTCTAATATGACCCTAAATCGCGAAAGAAAGCCCCGGTTTCTGGGGGAGTTTTCTTGCTTCAAAACCTCTAGGGAAGTACAAAACCAGCCAATGGGAAAGGTGACTTATGAATAAAGAAGTGATGAATCGCGCTGTCGATTTGGCGACTCAATGGCAACAAGTTGCAAACACGAAAATGTCTGAGTTTGAAAACAGCTTTCACGGAAAAATGGAAAAGCTTCTTAATAATCCAGTGGATAAAATCTTCCTCATCGAGTTGATGGACCAAAGTTTTCGCAGTCATGATGTGTCTCGGGTCGAGGACCAAATCGACTACCTTTTTTCAAAGTATGGGATGGCCACTTTCTTTACAAACTCGGAACGCTTTTTGGTCTTCCTATTTCGCCACGCGGGAACTTACATTCCGCAAATTTCCATTCCCATGTTTGTAGAGAATATTCGTCAAGATACCAACCGCGTTGTGCTACCGGCAGAAGACAAGCAGTTAAACAAGCATTTGCAGCAGCGGCGATCCAATAATACCCGTGTTAATGTGAATTTAATTGGAGAAGTTGTCCTAGGTGAAGCAGAGGCGCAAAGTCGTATTGAAAAATATATGAAGGCTTTGGAGAACCCCAACATCGATTACCTTTCAATCAAAATTTCAACAGTGTACTCGCAAATCAATCCGTTAGCCTTCGAGCAAACGGTGGATGATTTGGTCCCTCGTATTCGCAAAATATTCAAGCAGGCTAAGGATCATAGATACACCAATGCCAAAGGTGAAGAGAGCGCAAAGTTTGTTAACCTTGATATGGAAGAGTATCGTGACCTTGCCATTACAGTCGAAGCCTTTAAGAAGGCGCTGGATGAACCCGAGCTTTTTGATTACAAAGCGGGAATTGTATTGCAAGCCTATCTCCCAGACGCTCATATTTGGCAGAGGAACCTCACGGAGTGGGCAAAAAAAAGGGTCGCTGATGGCGGTGCGCCGATCAAAGTTCGACTGGTCAAAGGAGCCAACCTTGAGATGGAAAAAACCGAAGCCTCACTAAGAGGTTGGCGTTTGGCAACCTACACTGACAAGATCGATACTGATAGCAATTATAAAATTATGGCTGAGTATGCCCTGCTCCCAGACAATGCCAAAGCCGTGCACTTGGGGGCAGCATCCCACAATCTTTTTGAACTGGCCTATGCTTATGAACTAGCGAGAGAAAATGATGTGATTCCCTACTTCTCTCTCGAAATGTTAGAGGGGATGAGTGAGGCGGCTCGAGTTGCAATCGATGAGGTCTCGGGACAAAATGTGATCCTTTATGCTCCCATTGCCGGAAAAGAGCAGTTCACCAATGCGATCGCTTATCTGGTTCGCCGCCTTGATGAAAATACCAGTGAAGACAACTTCATGCGCTATTCTTTTGGTCTGACCATCGACAGTCCCGAATGGAACATGCTGAAAGAGAACTTTATGAATTCTTTCAGTAACCGAGACGGACTTTTTGTCGGGCAAAAGCGCAAACAAAATCGAATGGACGAACATTGGGAAAACTACCAAGGTGGAACCTTCTTCAGTTACAAATTTGACAACGAACCAGATACAGATTTTATCTTAGAATCCAATCAAAAATGGGCTAAGAGTATTCGAGAAAAATGGCGAAAAAAACCAGGGGATCAGCTGCAAACCACTCCCGTTGTTGTTGCCGGAGAAGAGCGTGTCGGTGACCGCGATGTGGTGAAGTGCCTGGATAAGTCACAGTTGAAAGAGGAAGTTTATTGTGGGGGGTACAGCAACGCGACTCCGGAGGATTTGAAGCGGGCCGTTGAAATTGCTCGCCAAGACCCTGATGGTTGGCGACAAAAAACTCGTAAGGAGCGTCATGAAGTTCTTGCTCGAGTAGCCAATGTTTTTCGAGAGCGTCGAGGCGATCTCATCGGTGTTGCTGCGGCTGAGGTGGGCAAAGTTTTTACCGAAACTGATGTCGAGGTCAGTGAGGCCATCGACTTCGTTGAATTTTATTCTGAGGCCACTCGATATTTTAGCCGATTGAAAAATCTAAAGTTTAAAGGAAAAGGGGTGGGGCTTGTAGGTCCTCCTTGGAACTTTCCCGTAGCCATACCCACTGGGGGTGTGACAGCCGCACTGGCTTCTGGAAACACTGTGATAATCAAGCCGGCCTCGGATGCTGTTTTGTGCTCTTATGAACTCTGCAAATGTTTTTGGGATGCTGGAGTCAGCAAGAACACTTTACAGTTTGTACCTTGCCCGGGCTCACTCGCTGGGGAACATCTGATTAAAAATAAAGACATCGACTTTGTCATCCTCACTGGCGGTGAGTCCACCGCCCAAAAGATGTTAGAAGCGCGTTCTGATCTGTTTCTGTCTGCTGAAACGGGTGGAAAAGATGCCACTATCGTCACAGCGATGGCGGATCGAGAGCAGGCCATTAAGAACGTTGTCAACTCGGCGTTCTCTAATAGCGGACAAAAATGTTCTGCCACATCTCTTTTAATTTTGGAAAACGAAGTCTACTTTGATCGCAGATTCCAAGAAGCTCTAGTGGATGCGGCGCAAAGTTTGGCTGTCGGCTCGGTTTGGAATTTTGAAAACCGCATAGGAACCTTAGCCAACAAGGCCTCCGGGGCGTTAAAGTATGCCATTGAAAATTTAGAGGAAGGCGAGAGCTGGGTTCTAAAGCCAGAGTATGCAGATGACAATGAATACATGCTTAAGCCCAGCATCAAGTGGGGAGTCAAGGAGGGAAGCTTTTGTCATATGACTGAGTTATTTGGCCCATGCCTTTCTGTAATGCGTGCCGATAATCTGCAACATGCAGTGGATATCGTGAACGCCACTGGCTATGGTCTGACTTCAGGTATTGAATCGTTGGATGAAAGAGAAGTGGAGTACTGGAAGAAAAACATCCGCGCTGGAAACCTTTATGTTAATCGGGGAACCACAGGAGCCATTGTTTTGCGGCAACCTTTCGGAGGGCTGGGGAAGTCAGCCATTGGCGCTGGCCGCAAAGCCGGTCATTTCAACTATGTTTCACTTTTTATGGATGCCGAAGAGGTTCGCCGTCCACAAACCACCGAAAAACGCAGTAGCAAATTGACAAAGCTGGCTGACCGCTGGGATACCGACAGCCGCTATGCAGAATATTCTGATCAGATCTCAGATTTGCAGGCTGCGCTACAAAGTTATTTGAAGAATATGGAAGAAGAATTCTGCAAAGAGCGTGATTACTTCAAATTGCGCGGTGAAGATAACATTTTCCGTTATTTAAAAGTGGGTGGTGTGGCCCTGCGTGTTTGTGAAGATGATAATATCTTCGAAGCTATGGCTCGAATTTTTGCAGCCAAAGTTGTAGGGGTCCCTGTTCGCGTGAGCTTGGAAGAACATATGGTGAACCCCGTGTCTCAGTTTCTATTTCGTTATTCCCAAAAAATCCTGAAAGAAGGGGACGTCATTAAGCGAGAAAATGAAATGGATTTTGCTAAATCCTTTTCTCAAGTTGACAGAATCATGTACTCCAAAAAGAAAAATATTTCTGACTTTATTTATAGAAAAGCTGCTGAGGAGCTGACCTTTATTGTGCGCTCGACTCCTCATATGGAGGGTCGATTGGAGCTTCTAAACTTTTTCGAAGAGCAGTCCATTTCTCATAGTTTCCATCGGTATGGAAACCTTGGGGCGCGCTCTCTAAAAAACACCTAGATGGAATTGAAAACCCCCCGAGTTTGCATCGGGGAGACTTGTTTATAGAGACTTCAAATATTCGACAAGGGCGTTCACTTGTCCTGGTGTCAGTCGCAGTGGTCGCAAACGAGGGTCAACAGAAGGATGATTGGGTTTTCCTTTATTGTACTGCTCGACCACCTCACGTAGTGTCGCCACCTGACCATTGTGAAAATAGGGGGCTGTTTTAGAAATACCACGTAAGCCCTGGGTTTTGAAGCCAGCCTCTTCACTGAGTTTTCCAGAGGCGAGGGAGCGACCGGGGTCTTTTTCTTCTCCCAGTCCGACATCATAAAATCTATGGTCGGTATAAAAAGGCCCACTGTGGCAGCCTACGCAATTCGCCTTTCCTTCAAAGAGTCTCTTTCCTTTTTTAGCAGTATTGCTGAGTCGATTTTGATCATCGGCATTGGGCCAAGTGATACGAGATTTTACGAACTGGGACAAGAGATCGGCAGCGATCGACAAATCGGGGGCGCGACCATAGAGTTTTTTGATACTGTCGTTATAGTAAGGTACCGACTTTAGGTGTTGCACAATATCTTGCGCTTTGGTTCCCATTTCATCGGGGTGAATGACAGGGTGTAAAACTTGTGTTTCGACACTTGCAATCGAACCGTCCCACATCATACTTTTCTGAAAACCGGCATTCCAGATAGAAGGGGTGTTGCGGCCGAGAGCTTTCCCAGAGACACCTATATCCACCTTGTTGGAGCTGGCAAGAAAACGATCAGGTCTGTGGCAAGAAGCGCAACTCACTTTTCCGTTCGATGACAATCGGCGATCAACAAATAAGACTTGGCCCACACGCGCTCTATTGTAGTTGATTTTGAAACCCCATTTTTCATCCTCGATGTTGGACCCAAATCTTTTATCCAAATTTGCCATGTCGTAAAGGCTATGCCGTCCAACTCGAATTCTTTTCTGCCTCCAGGCCAATTTCAAAATTTCGTCGTCACTTAACTGAGCACTATAGAGGTGCAAATCATCAAAGGACAGAATGGAATTTCGAGACCCGGTGTTACCTGGGCCGACACGGACCTGAATTGCATTGTTGACGTTTGAAAAGTAGTTGCCGCCTTCGTTGATTGAATGAACAGGTTTGCCATCGATGTAGACAGCTCCTATTCCGTTAGGACCCATCGAAATAGCAAAATGAGCCCATTGATTATTCCTGATCGATACAGGTATGATTGCTCGAGATGTTTCCGATGTGTTCTTTGAAGTGGCAATTCTCATGTCGATCTTGTTGCTATTCCACCAAAGCAGAAACAAGCCAGGAATGTTGATTATGGAGCCGGTGCTTTGAACTCGATTTTTTCTCATCCAAAAGGAAAGAGTATAGGCCTTATTTTTTTTAATTCGATCTACATTTTCTTTCTTCAAAGGAAACGTCATCAAACCATTCGGTCGGAAGATCAGACTGTTGCCGATAGCTCCATCATTGAAATCGCGCAAAGAAGGGTTGGCCTGATTCCAAGCTTTCTTCACTCTGTAAAACTCAAAGGGATAGTAAGCTCCATGCCTTAGAGTTCCGGTTTGAAAGTGCCCCGAGTGATCGGCTACCTTGTAGTTTGAATATTTCGCAGCGATAGCGCGGTACTCGTTTGTCGATAGCTCAGAAGTTCCATTTATTCTTTCACGGATCGCTTTAAAATCATAGACTAAAGGCTCTTGCATTGACATGTGCACCAGTAGATCTCTTGGAAACTCTGGAAATGGAAATTCGAAATAACGTCCGCCTGTTAAGAAAAAGCTGTAGCTTTCACTAAATGGACTCATAGGGAATTTCTTTTCCATTGGTGTGTTTACAAAAGGCGACCAACTTGTACCATTCTGTGCTACGGGAGCATAAAGAACCTGTTGATACCCCTTACCACTACTTTCTCTCTGATTTTTTGTGATCAAATTTTTGTAGGCATCTTCAAGAGCTTTTCCTTCATCAGTTGAGGTAAATAGGTTGAAATCATCAGTGGGGTTGCCTCGAGATTGGTTGACCTGACCATCCATCAACTGGATGGTATAATGGGTGCGTTGACCTACGATAGCTGCGCCAAAGCTAGCGGCCCTGTGGAAACCGGAAATGCTCTGGTAAAAAACTTCTGACCCGGTGAGGCTTACCCAGGGGTAGCCCCCCTTGATCCAGCTATTCCAGGGAACAGATTTGCCATCAAAGGTTTTCAACCTCTTCTTTGCGATCGGATAGTGTTCTGAGAAAGGAACACCATTGATCTTACGCTCGCCCCCTCGCCGACCGGGACCGTGGTCGAAATAGATTTTGGCAATATTTCTTGTGGGTGTGTGTTTGTAGAATTGGCTGCTGCCCATTCTATAGGAGTATTGAATGTGTCCACCATTCCCATCAAGTGAGCTGGGGCGAGGGTTGCCGCTAAAAACGATCAATCGACCATCCAAGGTGACAGATGGTTCGTAACCATAAAGAAAACCACCCTTTGTGTTTAGAAGACCATTACCGACGCCGACTTTAACAGTTTTAACTTTAGCCTCAGGGGTGTATGGTTTCTCGACGACAACAGTTAAAGGGTACTTAACTAAAAAGTGTTTCATTTCCGTATCGTCAGTTCCTGGTTTCAGCCGATAACGACTTTTTCCATTTGGAGCTTTGGTCGCGGCAGAAATACCATACATAGCATAGGTTAGAAACTCTCCGTTCGATGAAAACTGACCGTTAGAATTTGAAGGAAAAGGGTTTCCTTGTTCAAGATCAATTGGATAAACGGCTAAGTGTGAAGAGGTATTCAGTTTGTTCAAGTTTTTCCCGAAGTTGGGGCCTTCAATTTTTTTGACATTGTTGAGTGCTTTCGCCTCTTCAATCTGTTGCGGAGTCAAAGAATCGGACTCCACCCAGAAACTGGGAGAAAAAGTATTTTCGTTCTCAATGTTTTGCTCATAGGTTAGGTCTTTGCGAAAAGCTTCAGGACGGAAAACCTTTACCGCAGTTCCTGTCTTTCCGTCTAGAAAACCCACATGTTCAAAAAAGAGGCGACCATCCCATGATCCCGTCATTGCTGCTGCCCGTTTGTTGATCATGATTTTTTTCAAACGAGTGTCTATTTTTTTAGAAACCGCTATGTGGTCACCAGAAATTTTTTGAATGCCGAAGACTTGCATCGACGTGAGAACCTGTGATTTGGAGTAGGTGCCATCCCCCTTTTTTAATTCAAGGGTTTTGGGCTCTTTAGAAATCCAACTCAACTGTGTTAATCCTTCTTGTCCACATCCGATCTTCTTTTGTGATTCTTTGATGAAGACACAGGCCTGCTCACCACTAGAAACGTCCGCATTCCACATCAATTGAACGGTGCAATTGGTTTTTCCAGGTTTGATTTCACATATATTAGGAATCGTGGACATTTCACCGTTCGACGTTCCTAACGTAAAATTCTGATAGAAAATGATTAAACAGGACATAACAATAACAATCTGTAGCCTTTTCATAGTTCCCCCCAAAAGCTATAGACCCCATTGGTTTCGTTTTGAGACTTCCCAATATCAAAACACCATTGTACCCTCGTAGTAAGACAACAAAGTTCTTTTAAAGAAGTTGCGATTTTTTTTAATCGCCTTAACTGCCAGTTTATGAGGGACAGTTTTGAGACATCAATACAGGCTGAAGAGATCTCAGTTGTCGAATGAGTGACTCAGGCTGAAACGGACAAAGATATGTCATGCTCAATGGTAGACTAGAACAGTAGTACGGATTTATAATTTAAAGACAAAAACTGTTGGGGGTTAGTCTATGAAGGTTCGATATTTTTCAATATTACTAGCAACGTTGGTGTTAGTACTTGGTTTTAACAACTGCAGTGAAGAGGCCGAGTTTAACAGTCCAGAGCAGCTCAACCAGAGCTCGATGGCAGCACAGAACTTACTCGACCTCTTAGAAGATGCAAAAGAAACCGAGGCTCGACTGAATGCGCAGGGCACACCAGAGGCGACGGCACAGGCCAATGAGATTCGCATCTATATTGACCAGATCGAATTGATGATCTCGATTCAAGGGGGATCACTCAGTATCGATTCCCGCCCGGTTCTCGATATGCGAGATTATTTACTCAACGCTCATTTGATGGGACGAGATATGCTTTTGGAAATCAGTTTCAATCAGGCCATTGCCGATTTGCAAGCTGAAGATCAACGACTTTCCGATCGTATTAGCAATCTTGAAATTGCGTTTAATCAAGCTCTAGTCGATCTTGAGACAAAATTGACGGAACAAATGGATTTGTCAGTGACCGAGATCAACAACCGAATCACAGCTCTGCAAAACCAGTTTGATGGATTCAAAACTCAAGTCACAAACAAATTCGTTCAAATCGATAATAAATTTATTTCTATTGAGAATGTTACGAATATTTTAACAACTCGTATCACCGAAGTTGAAAACAATATCACCATTATTGAAAACAACATCACAACCATCGAAAACTCCAGTGAAACAGCAATCAACGAGCTTCGCCAGGCTTTAAATGGTGTTAAAGCAGATCTACAACAACAAATTGTAGATATTAAAGAAGAGCAAAATGAAATGAAAAAGCAGTTGGCTGAACAGCAAGAGGCCTTCACTCAATATGTAACCAATCAAAACCAATTGGCGAACATTGAAGCGAAAATTTGTAAGTTGGAAACCAACGGTGAATTGGTTGCTGGTCAAACCACTTGTGAATCTGTTGTTGGAGAAGACGGCATTTTGGAAGACAAGGTTCTCTCTGGACAGTGCTGTATGCAGTCTAAAAACATCGATTGTGACATCATGTTTCCAGGAGAAGAAGATGCTGTAACCTCTGTTCGGCAACAGTGTAATGCCTTCGTTGTTACTCTGCAGAACCGAGATGATCAAATGAAGCAATTGGCAGAAACTGATGCTGAACAAAAAGCTGATATCGAAAAGATCATGGCTCGTGTCGACGACTTAGAAGAGGTAGTTGAGGGTCTTTCTGCTGAGGTTCAGCAAGTCATTGCCGATATGCAAGATGTAAAAGCAAAAGTTAAAGATCTTGATGACCGCTTATTGATCGTTGAATTTAAAGCTTCCAGAGCAGAAGCTGGAGCCACTTTGAACGAGATGTCTGATCTCTTTTTGGCATGGATCACCCGCAGAAAAGCGGACGTTCGAAATCGTTTTTGTCATCATAATGCTAACAAAGCATACAATCGCTCTGATTATGAGAGTGCCAAGCAGAACTGGGTCTATTGTGCTGAAAGACTTTCAATTTTAAATCAAGCCCAGGAACTGGTGCAGCTGGCAAAGGCTTATACACACGCAGTGATGTCATTGAACGTGGACCAAAATTGTTCGGCCACAGTTGCCGGAAAAAATGCGGAAGCACTGACTCTAAAGGATCTTAACCAAAGTTCGATTTCTCGTGCTGTTATGGATTCTTGTAATAGTGGTCAGGCATTGACAAAGGCTTATTTGATCAACATTGTGAAACTTCATAAAAAGATCGGTCCCGATTTCAGAACTGTTGAGTATATGGCGAAGAAAGCCAAAATTGCTCAATTGCTTTACTTTGGTGCTTTGGCTCATGAAATGAGTTCGACTGAAATCAAGAACTTCGAGAATGTTGATCCAACTTCAGACTCACTGAATGAAACTCCTTATGGAATTATTGAGCGTGTTTTTAAGAACCAATATGTAGAAACCCGTCTTCGTACGATCGCTGGAGAGTATCCAGATGACCCTTCGAAGTTCAAACCAAACTTGAGTGGCTTTAATACTGTGTACAGCCATGAGCAAATCAGTAATGGCGCTAATGACTACTTGAAGCGTGTGAAAGCCCTTGAAATTGAAGGGGCATGTGGCGGACAGTGTGGATTCAAAGTTGTGGGCCGTAATCAGGTTCGTAAAATTGGGCAACGATTCAGCTATCCTAAAGACTCTCAGACCCAGTGCCCTGTTCACAACGATATCGTGATGGTGCCCAGCCAAGATGGAAAGCATTATGCATATCGAGTCAACTACACTCGTTACAGAGGTGCTACTGAAAATCTTTCTCCTTACTGGAGATGGAATGCGAACCACTATCCAATCGCTAACAGTGATGCGGATGTTGCAATCGGGAAGTTCCGTCAGTGTGGTTACCGAGTGCGTCACCTGGTTCATCGCTTTGGAATTCCTGATACCAAGTTGAAAGGTCGTTTGGTCCTTCGCTACGGAACACCTTATGCGAAGACTCACGGTTTGCCACAATGTCGCAGATTCCATTTCACTTGCCGCCTTTGGGAAGGGCAAGATGGTCAAGGTGAGTGGGTTTCATCTAATCCTAATGCCAATCTTTTGCACTACCTCAGTGGTTACTCCACAGCGAAGATTCAAACACAGTGTGAGGTTTCTGGAGCTGCTTACGTGGCCAAGGAAAGAAGCTTGACCAGTGACGAGAAAGCAACGATGCGCTACTACAAAGGTCAACAAGACGTTGGTTCCATAGCTATGGCCAGCTCTGTGACTTCTACGACGACTCAGTTAACTGATAAGTACTGGATGTTGGCGGACCAAGCGATCAACTATGGTGTGGCCAATAAGACCACTTCGCAAGCTAATCCGTTCTATGGAAAGTCGACTTCTCACGGATCGCCTTTCTTCCGCAAACTGTTCAAATTGACGGACTATGCGGACATCAAAGTTCAACAATGTTATGACCCAGTTCAATAGGTAGGACATTGAAATGTTGACCGGAAAAAATCCCTGTGAAAATCTAAGATTCATGGGGATTTTTTTATTTTTTCTTTCGTTGTTAGTGGCTGTCCCAAGTTGGGCTGATGTTGAATGTTTACTGAATAAGAGAAAGTCTTTTGCTATTCGAGGCCAGCGCGACAACCGAGAACGTCGGGCCGTTGGAGTCGGAGAAATTCTTCCCTTTCTTGGTGAAAACAAAGCGGGAACCATTTATAAAACCGAAATTGATGAGAAAACCTATTTCGTAGCAAAGAAGTTTTTTGTAAAAGTGAGAAAAGAAACCTGCGTTCCGATAGTCGAACCCAAAGTTGGCGTCTCTGCAGGCTCTTCTGAGGCAACGAGCGAAGTGTCCGAGCTCGATCAACCCACCCAAATCGATAAGGTAGAGAAACCAGACTCTGAACAGAGTTGGGCTTGGGGTTTTGAGGGAGGGTATTCCTTGAGTCTTTCGGCAGAACCTTTTTCGAACATACTGACTCCAGCTCCCGACCCGACTGTGGATGTCAATGATGATAGTTTTGATAGCCCCTTTGTTGATGAGGTCAAAAAGGGGAGTGGCTTTAGTCTGCGTGGATTTATCGAGTATCGCTGGAATGACTGGTTTGGCACCAAGTTCTTCCTAGGCTATACGCAACGGGAGTTCGAGTATGTGTTTCGGCAAAATCCACATAACCCTTCCCAATCTTTTGTGACTTATGATCAGCTTAGTCAATCGACCGACAGCTTCTCATATCAGGCTGTGCAACTGGGGATGATGCCCAAAGCTCGCTGGGACCTGGGACCGGTGGCTCTTGATTTTGGCATTGGATTTTTCATGAATTATTATTTTGAAACACATAAAGTGGAGTTTCGAACCGCTCCGATTAAACTCACACCCTATTACGCATCCACAGGCTACAATCAATTCGACTTTGAAGTGGCACCGCGCTTAGAAGTCCATATTGATGCCATCTATATATTCGGACAATTCAACAACCGATTGTCTCCCAGTGACTTTTCCATGTCTCCAGAAGTGGGTCTTGGTTACACGTTCTAAGGCGCCTTAATTTCCTAAAAGTTGAAGCCCAGGCCGACCCGGCTCATGAGGGCTCCCTTGTTCTGGTTGTTTTCGAGGTTGTATTCATAACCAAGAGAAAGACCCAAGGACACATTGGGGGTAAAGAAGTAGTGAGCACTTAGTTGTGAGACCCCTGTGAATTGGCCTGATGAGGATTTTTCGAGCCCAGGGATGCTCCGTCGGGTGTGATCGGCAATTAGATCTTGAGTGAAGCTGAAGGCCCAGTTGTCGACCTCTGCAAAATACCATCGGCCCGATAATCCGATTCGATAATTCTTTTCAATGTCGGAGTATCCGTATCCTAAAATGCCACCGATGGCGATGTTGTCTGCAAAAAAGTATCGGTAAGCCACGCTCCCGTCAAAGATGACGCCCGAGAAACTGGAGTAGCCAAAAGCCATATCAGGGCTGATCTCAGAGTCCCCTTGACGAATTCGCTTTTCAAACTCTGGAGTGGGAGGTTCATTTTGCGCGCTGACTGTTGGAGCGGCCTGGGCTTTTGATAAACTGCCGATCAAAACCAGGGTGGGGACAATAAGTATGAAGAAGAATTTGGACATAGGGTCTCCTTTTTTATGAAAAAGAAGCCTAGGTTTTTAAAAGATTGATTGTTATTTGATTCGTACCAGAGCGCTCAATCTAACAACTGAAGAGGGGCTGTTGGACAATTAGATATTAAGATTGAGTTTGTCTAGGAATCTTAGATCTTGTTCCATCACAGTTTTGCGTCCATCCTCACGAGCGTTATCAATCGCTTGCATAGCAACGTAACGTAAATGGTCAGACAGAGCATCCATTACAGAGGCTGACGTATTAAAATCAGACTGCTGACTGATAAACTCTTTCATGCGAGAGGCGATCACCAAAACCTCTCCGCCTTTTGATTTTTGTCGATTGGAGGGGGGAGTGAGCTTTTGTTTCGGGATCAGGCGTCGCCCCTTAGGGCCTTCTGCGGCAGCCGTAGCGGCCTTAGCCTCAGCCTCACTGGGTGCCTTTTCTTCGATTGCGCCGGCACTTTTGTGGCGCGCCCCTGGAATATGTTGATCAAAACAACTCACACTACAAAATTTGTAACCCGTTCTTTTAGCGTTGCAAGTTGAGACGCTACAGACATAGTAGGTGCCACCAAAAGGAATTGTTGATTTACAGGTGCTGCATTTTTTCCACTCGTTGCTCTCAGTTGTCATATCTTCCTCAGTGTTTCATTTTTAGTTGTTTGGAGCTCCCTCTTGGACCCAAGTCAAAATGATATTGATTTGGTTTGCGTCCAATGGGGTTTGACCCTGCGGGGGCATAGTACCACCATTAATTCGCAAGTAAAGTTCACTTCCTGTTAAATTTCCAAAATTGACCCGAGTGATCACCTGGTTGTAGCTTTCCACAGAGAAAGCACCCGTGGGATTGGCGCCACCATGACAACTTACACAGCTGGCCTGGAGAATGGGGTTCACATCATTCGCAAAAGAAAATGTTGGGCTCGGCGGTGGTGCTGGAGCGGGGTTCACGTGTAGGTTGATCCGCCCAGTGACCTTAGCGCCGAAATCATCTTCGACGAGCAGTTCAAAGATGTAATCACCTTCTTGAACATTATTCACGATCAAAGATGTTGTACGGTCACCACTGAAATTCGCTGTATTGGGACCAGACACCTGAGACCAAACTGTTTGTAGGACTTGTCCATCAAAATCGCGCACATCAGCTAAGATCTCAATATTGGTAACGGGAAGTTCGACCGTCAGGTCCGCTGGCATATTGATAACGGGCAATTGGTTTGCGACACGCCCATCATCACTCGGGGCGCCGGAATTGATCCAAGTTCGAATGGCCTCGGTTTCATTTAAGCTCAGGGCCGGCATGCCTTGGGGCATACTTCCGTTGGCTACCGAAATATAAAGGATACTATCTTCGGCAGCACCCAAGATGATGTCTGAATCCAGGATTGCTTGATAAGACACGAGAGAAACATTTCGGTTTTGGGGAGTGGCATCGATATGGCAAGTCACGCATTTGGCATCTAAAATGGCTTTGATCTGAGGAAATTCAGCGCTGCTCCCAGAGGCAAAGTTGAACTCACCACTGTTGATGCTCTCGTAAGGCGTACAGTTCTGATAGACAAATACGCTGAGAATAAAAAATAATAACAAAGAATGTTTGTTCATTACGCCCCGGCTCCCCTCTTCTAAGTATCTACGATTCGGAGAGATTTTAAAAGATTCCCTTAAGAAACGCCTCATTTTGAGCCACCTTTCCAAACACGTCTCATAGGGTAACGAGACTTGTTTCTTGGTGGGACAATTGTCACATTTATGTCGGAATTTTCTGTGGGCCTGATAGACTGAAGCCAGATGAAGAGTATCGCAGGACGTCCACTTAATCGCTTCATCACTTCCATACAAGTTTCAATACTGACTCTTCTGGCCCTGGTTTTACTCACCGGTTGCTTGGATGAGGGTAGTGGAAGTGAAGGCGACACACAGGTTGTTGTTGAACCGGGAGAAGTGGCACCACCACCTCTTACCACTCCGGAAAGAACAGTCTGTGACCCGTTTAGTGCGGGTTCCTCCGCTCAAGATCGAGGTCTTGTGGGGAATTTACTCTATTTAGAGCCTGACCAACCTCGTTACAGTGCTGTTGATGACTACATTGATTTTGGAACTCCAATCCAAAGCACTTTGTATTTTGACCAAATCTTTGTTCCCACTCGTGCCTTCGACCTAGGGTTTTATACGCAAGAAGGTGAGTTGGTAACAAATAGTGAGGATGAAGCCATTTATGAATACTTTGCCTTGCGACTGGAATCCGAATTGGCATTGGCGGCCCATGAAGAAGAGGGATGGTACCAAGTGGCCGTTCTCTCGGACGATGGTTCTCGCTTGGAACAAAGACTTCCCGATGGGGAGCTTGATGTTTTGGTCGACAATGACGGTTTTACGCCGACTCGCATGGGGTGTTCAGTAAAATCAATATACATGGACCATGACACTAAACTTCCTGTTGTGCTTTCATATTTTCAAGGTCCCAGGTATCACATAGCATTAAGTGTTCTTTGGCGTCCGCTTCCTGAAGGAGCCGATCCCGATGCTCCAGTGGAAGATGTCGAATGTGGTCGCAGTGGAAACTCGCGTTACTTTGATTCGACTCAAGTTCCCTCTGAACCCACACCCACTTATTATGGGTTATTGGAAAGAGGTTGGAAGCCATTAAACAATGAAAACTACTACTTTCCTGTGCAAGCTTCCAACCCTTGCGCCACTGACGATCCATTGTTGTTAACGAATTTCACTTTGGTCTCTTCAACAAGAACGGAAGTAACAGTGGCCTGGAACACCAGTCTACCGGCTTCTTCACAAGTAGAAATCAAAGATGTTCTATCGGGTCAGATCTATCTTTCAACGGTTGATGCCACCTTGAAAACGTCTCATTCTGTAACCTACTCTGGTCTTTCGTCTAACACCCTTTATTCAATCAAAGCGGTTTCTGAATCAGCAGATGCTCAAGTAACAGTGAGTAACGAAACAGCCTTCCGTACACCGAGGTAACTGGTCTAAAGTCGCCCTCAATATAATAAAGTCGCGGTCCGTATTTTCCGAAGTGTAATTAAGGGGATAATTGCAATGAAGTTGTCGATTCGATTAAAATTTTTGATGGTTATGAGCGGACTTTTGTTGGTTTGCTTGGCCTTCTATTTGTTGATGTCGGTAACAGTTTTCAAATCTGATAAAACCCAATTGGTCTATGACCTTAATCGTAGCCAAGTGAGTAATTTAGCCAGTGAAATAGAAACTCGTTTGGCCGGTGTGGATCAAACCATGGGACTCTTTGCGCAACTAACAAGTTCACAGCAAAGCCAAGTGGTTGAGCGACTGTTTTCAAAGAACAGCGATGTCATCGCAATGCAGATCTATAAGAACGACCATCGAGAAGCAGACCAAAGTTTTCATAAAACAGAATACCTACAAACTTATGGCATCGAAAAGAACGAATTTTTCCAGGACATTCAACAATCTGTGGAAATTCCTGTGGATGTTATTATGTCGCGAGGTAAAGCGATTTGGAATGCCTCGGTTGAGGGTTATCCACCATTGATCGGCTATGGAAAATTGGTTTTAGTTTTAGACGAAAAGCAAAAACCTTTGGACCAGTGGGTTCTTGTGGCCTATTTAAAAATTGATTCATTTTTGAAGTCTGTGTCTTTATTAAAATTGAGTAACATTCAAATCAGTAACCGCGAAGGGCAGATTCTGGTGCAGAACAATGCCAATGGTTTGGTGCAACGCCCGAGCTTGTTAGAAGACCCACTGTTTCAAAAAGCTTTTGAGTCTTCAGCCCGCCTTTCAGTGGCTCACGTCGATACACCGGATGGTGGTTGGCTTTCGGCTTATGCCAAAGCCTTTGACGATCAACTGGTGGTGACCGCTCGTGCTCCAGAAAGTAAAGTCTTCGAAGTGGTACGTTCTTTGACTATTCGTACTTTCTTGTTTGGGTCGATCGTTTTAACTTTGGTAATATTAGCTGCCTTTATGTTGTCTCGCTCTCTAACTCATAACATTGCATTGTTGAGTCGTCGAATGGCAGCAGTATCCAATGGTGATCTCTCAACTCAGATTGATCTTAAAGGTCGTGATGAAACAGTGAGCTTGGGGCAGTCATTTAACAAAATGATTGTCGACCTAAAAAAATCAAGAGATGAACTGGAAGTTATGAATAGAGAGTTGGACCAGAAAGTAAAGGATCGAACCAAAGAGCTGGAAATTCAAAATCAGAAAGTGGCGGAGGCGCAAGAGGCCTTATTGCGAACGGCTCGTCTCGCTTCTATGGGAGAAGTGGCTGGTCGTACGGCCCACGAAGTTCTTAACCCATTGACAAGTTTGCTCACACGCGTGGGACTCACTCAAAAGAGAGTAGAAGTGAACTATCAACAACCCCTTGATCTGCTGGATGAAATTGGCGACGCTTGGAAGACTGATTACTCAGAAGGTGGGTTTGAAAACCTCGTTAAAAATTGGGAAAGCCCTTCAGTGGTACAACCTGAGCAAAACCTTTTTATGGAAGACGTTGGTAATATCAGCGAGATTCGCAAAAATTTACATGAACAGGCTATGGAAATAGCCAAGGATATGCAGTTCATTCGAGAAGAAGGGGACCGCATTGGAAAGATCATACATAGTATGCGTCGCTTGGGAAACATGAAGTCTGATGTACAAAAACAAAAGGTGCACGAAATTCTCACCGATTGCTGCTATATTATGGCTGATCTGTTTGACCAACAACGTTTTAAAATTGAGAAAAATTTTAACGCTGAAAATGACCAAGTCACAGTCGATCGAGATGAATTTATTCAGTCTGTGACCAACCTCATGCGAAACTCTTTGCATGCATTGATCGAGGCAAGAGGTGACAAAGCTGACTTCAAAGGGCAGCTCAAAGTCTCTACATTTTTGAAAGAAGATCGTTTGATTATTCAAATTCAAGACAACGGTGTGGGAATTAACAAAGAAAACCAAGAGAAGCTTTTTAAGGTTAATTTCACCACAAAGTCTGCAGCTGAGGGCACTGGTTTAGGTCTCGGAATCAGCCGTCGCTTTATACGAGCTTATGATGGAGATATTCGGTTTTCAAAAGAATCGACAATTGGAAAAACTATATTTGAAATAGAACTGCCATTATCGACACAGTCGAACAGTGGGAAGGCGGTAGCATGAGTAATGCAGCAAAACTATTAAAGGATCAGAAAAACCTGATTCCATCGGGGTCCCCGGTGCCGAATCGGAGAATTTTGGTGGTTGATGATGAACCAGAAATTGCACAAGGGATTCACAGAGTTTTATGCCCCCAAGGTGAAAATGTAGTGCAGCTGAAGTCTAGTCGCAGTCGTGTTGCAAAACCAGAACAGAAGACTTCGGAGTTTGAAGTGGTTGTTGTTCACAATCCACACGATGCTTTGCGAGAGATCAGAGAGTCAGTAGCACAGGATCATCCATTTGCTATGGGATTTTTTGATGTGATGCTCGGGGCTGATATCGACGGGATCGAATTGGTTAAGCAAGCTTTCGATATTGATCCCCGCTTGTTCGCAGTTTTTGTTACGGCCTATCATGATCGTAGTGTTGATACGATTGGTAACTTTCTAGGTGAGGAGTCGCGAGAAAAGTGGGATTACATTAATAAACCATTTACAGAAGGTGAAATTCTACAGAAAGCGCGAAATGCTACCAGCCTTTGGGATTTGAACCGTTTGAAAGAGTGGCAGTCTGATCGATTGAGCGAAGCCCACCAATTGCTTCTACAAAGCGAGAAGCACAATGCGGCCGCGGCCATTGCCCGCTCTGTCGCCCACGAGTTTGGAAACTTGCTTACCCACATTGTCGGGCATGCTGAAATTGCAAAGGATGCCGAAGATATAGGCGACATCAAAAACTCACTAGACATTATTCTAAAAGCTGGGCAAACAGCCTCTGCTGTTTTGAAGAACTTTAGAAATCTCAATGACAACAGTGAAACTCATGTCGACTACAAAATCACCAATGTCAGTCAAATTGTAGAAGAGGCCTTGGAATTGATGGAATTCCGATTTCGCCGTCACAGTATCAAAGTGGACAGATCGGGTTTAATTGATGCGTCAGCAGAAGTGAATAAAAACTCGTTGGTACAAGTTTTTGCAAACATTTTTATCAATGCGATTCATGCCATGCCAGATGGTGGTGATCTTAGAGTGGCAATGGAGAATAAGGACGATCGAATTTTAGTGAGCGTCAAAGATTCCGGAGGCGGCATCTCAGAAGAAAATTTAGAGAAGGTCTTGCAGCCCTTGTTTACAACAAAAGGCTCGGATGGCAGCGGACTAGGTTTGGCTATTTGCAAAGAAATTATTGAAGTGGAGCATATCGGAAAATTCTCAATCGACAATCACCCAGAGGGTGGGGTCGTTGTAAAAATTGAAATCCCACAAGTACGGGAGGTGGATAATGGATGATTTCGGAGTCAATACAACACAAGTCCGAGAGATGACAATATTGATCGTGGATGATGACCGAACCATTCGCGACATAATCATGCAAAGCTTACGTGGTCTTGGGTTTCAAAGATTTCTCCATGCCTCGAACGGTGTAGAAGGGTTTAAGCAAATTCAGAACTCCAAACAACCCGTGAATCTTGTTCTTTGCGATTGGGACATGCCTGTGGCAGATGG
>CBDUOS010000031.1:0-27164 GCA_965368905.1 uncultured Bdellovibrionales bacterium
CATAGGTGTTCACCTTACAACCAAAAGTTTGGATCTTGTACTGAGAGGTGTTCATCGAATCCATCCCCCACCGATCAGTCGTTTGCCATCATAGAAAACAGCCGCTTGCCCGGGTGTAATTGCCCTTTGGCTTTGAGCAAATTTGACTTTGATTTTTCCACCCTCCAAGAGTTCCACCTGGGCCGGGGCGCCTTGGTGTGAGTAACGTATCTTCACATTGTAGGTCGGTTTGTTGAGTGGCTCCAGCCAGTGACAATCTTCGATCAACATTTCTTGTGAAAATAGATGATGTTCTTCTCCCACCCAGACATCATGAGTCTCTGGATCGACCTTGAGAACGTAGAGAGGACATTCAGCAGAAATCCCCAATCCCTTTCTTTGGCCGTAGGTGAAATGATGAATACCGTTGTGCTCTCGTAAGACCTCACCACTCGGGTAACGCTTCATCAATCCCTTTTTCTTCTGTATCTGACTGTAATGGGTATCGATAAATTCACCATAACCAGATTTATCGACAAAGCAGATTCCTACCGAGTCCTTTTTTCGCGCCACAATCAAACCTTTGTCTTCAGCATATTGACGCACTTCAGATTTTGTCATGTCCCCCACCGGAAACAAGAGTTTTGGAATTAACTCTGGCGCCAAGGTGAACAAGAAATAGGTTTGGTCTTTCCAACTGTCTGCACTGGTTACGATACCCCAAGTATCATGTTCGTTCTTTTTCAACGTGGCATAGTGCCCCGTTGCCAAATAATCACAAGACAGCTCTTTCATTTTTTTTATAAGATGATCAAATTTCAAATAAGTATTACAGTTCACACAGGGTAATGGCGTTTCTCCAGCCATATACGAGTTAACAAAAGGATCAATCACTTTTTCCTTGAACTCGTCTTCACAGTTCAAAACATAAAATGGGATTCCCAGACGGTCAGCCACATCACGAGCATCATCGACGTCTTCACTGGAACAACAGGTTCCGGTTCCTTCTTCGATGTTGCAAGAGGTGTAATCCCAGACCTGCATCGTCACACCGATCACTTCGTAACCTTGATCAACCAACAATGCGGCGGCCACCGAAGAATCCACACCGCCACTCATTGCAACCAATACACGACCTTTTTTTACGTCAGCCATGGGCAGTCTCCTCTCGGTCCAATTGGCGTAGATGTTCAACCACCTCTTTTAAGTTTTGGGCAAGAGCCATCACCTGCTCTTGGGTGGTGTCCTTGCCTAGACTGATGCGTAAAGAGGACTGGGCTTCTTCTCTTTTCAAGCCAAGACTCAACAGCACGGGACTGGGCTCTGGATTGCCAGAGCTGCAAGCGGCTCCGGTTCCGACTGAGAAACCTCGAATATCCATGTTCATTAAAAGGCTTTCGGCATTGGCATCTTGAATTTTGAAACAAGAGGTATTGCAAAGACGCTCAGCCTGATCGCCAAGCACTGAAACTCCTGAAATGTTTTCTAGAATGTTTTTTTCAAAAAGATCACGTAGCGGAGTCAACCGCCTCATCACATCTTCAACGTTGATCTCGCTGACCATTTTCGCAAAGCTGGCAATGGCCGGAAGATTTTCTGTTCCCGCACGACGCCCTCGCTCTTGTGATCCTCCGGCTGTAAGGCCGACAAAGGGCGTCCCCTTTTTAATGTACGTCAATCCCGCACCCTTCAAGGCGTAGACTTTGTGAGACGAAAAACTGGCCAAATCCACGGGATACTTTGCAAAGTCCAAGGGGTATTTGCCCAAGCCCTGAACCATGTCGCTATGAAAGATAGCGCCTTGCTGATGGGCCCAATCAATCATCGCATTCAATGGTGCAATCACGCCAATTTCGTTATTCGCTAACATCACCGACACCAGGGCCACCTTCTCGGTGACATGGGTTTTGAAGAAATCCATATCATACAGACCATCACGATTCACCGGGACTTTCACAACGTTGAAACCCATGGCTTCGATCTGTTGCTCTTGCTTAGAAATACTGGGATGTTCGATTCCTCCCAACACAACGGTGGAACGTTCTGGTTTTTTAACTTTTAATTCAGTCAATGTTCCTTTGATCGCTAAGTTGTT
This sequence comes from uncultured Bdellovibrionales bacterium, assembly GCA_965368905.1. Classification (GTDB taxonomy): domain Bacteria; phylum Bdellovibrionota; class Bdellovibrionia; order Bdellovibrionales; family JAGQZY01; genus JAGQZY01. The sequence continues at coordinate 2,075 of CBDUOS010000031.1, forward strand.
CGATTCACTACCACCGCTAGTGAAAACGATTTCTAAAGGATGGCATTTCAATGTGTCGGCCAATGAACGTCGCGCTTCTCGCAACATTTTTTTAGGACCGCGCCCGTGCCAATGGATCGAACTAGGATTGCCCCACATAGCAAGCCATTGCGGAACTTCTTCTAGAACCACAGGGTCCACCGGAGTGGTGGCATTAAAATCGAAGTAAATATTGCTTCGTGTCATTCGCGGAAAACTAGCATCTTATTGAAATCAGGTCAATTCCGCAGTCTTTACCAGGATTCCCCCGTAGAACTCTAGGAAAAAGCGATAATTGTCGTCGATTCAGTATTTAGACATCCTCTAGAGGTTAAAGCAGCAATCAGCCTCCCTGTGATTTCAAGTACTTATAAGGAAGACCACGCTTCAGATCATTGGCGCAGAATTTGAAACTAATTCAATTGAAAATTTTCAACTACATATATGAAAGGAAGGTTCTCTCATGAACAAATGGAATATCATCAAAGGGCTCTGCGCTCTCTTCACCTCAGCAGCCCTATTTGTCGCGTGTACCGACGCCAAACACGAAGCCCCAGAGGGTGAAACTGGTTCCCAGTTTCGAGTCAATGCCAACGGAATTTTGAATGACCCCGATCTCTCGGCCGAAGAGAAATCAGCCCAATTGGTCGCTGCTGGTGAGCAATTGATTATGCCAGAAACTTTTCACTTAGCGAACAGTGTCTTTCAACAGGCCCTTGAGGTGGACCCCACCAACAAACACGCCGGCTTATATGTTGAACTATTAAAACCTTCAATGAACTTAAAAGGATTCTTAGGACGTATTGAGCCTTTGGTACAAAAAGATGAGCGTGAATATTCAAAATATAAAGAGCAGTTGGACAAAAAAGAGTTCTTTCTTCAAGGCTACCACAATGGAACCGTCTACGGACCTGACAGCCACGCTTTTGCTGGATATGAAAAAATGTGGTCTGGCTCTTTCATTTCCGTTGATTTCTTAGCGGACAGTGATGGCATGGCCATGATCTCTACAGAAAAAGATCTACAAGATTTTATTCGAGGACAAGTGACTGCCTTTGACAACCTTCGTGTCTACTTAAATCAAGTTATTAACAATGAGTACGAAATCACTTTGGCTGAGCGCTTCGCAGAAAATAGAGTCAGTACACGCGCCAACACCTGTCGTTTTACAATCATTGGTGATTTCGACTACCAAATCGAGTGCGACCACAACCCTGAATATATGAAAGTGAATGTGGACCGCGGTGACCTAGAAGCTCTTAAGGGCATGGTCACTGGTATGCAAATTTATCATATCATTGGTTCCGCCTACGATATTTCTGAAGGACAAAAGCACATCATGAACTTTCGCGACAACATTGCTCACATGTCTGAAAGAAATAAAATTGAAACTGTTCTTAATGACAATGAGAACACTGCTACCTTAAATGAAAACCAAATGCTGGGGTCAATCTTAAATCTAGGAAAAGACGCCATGATTGGTGCTCGTTGGCTACGTGAAAATCATGTCAAAATGTGTCCCGGACAGAACAATGGAATGGCTTTTTATCACAGAGGACATCATTACAATCAAGCCACTGGCAACTGGGAACCTCGTCGCGTTCTCCTTCGTCGTGAAGGTCAACTTTTTGATCGTGGGATCTGCTGGGACGAGTTCCTTCCTCAGTATGACTACCAAGAACTTGGCCAGATTTTCGACACCATCGATAAAGCCATTGTTGGTGAAGAAATTGAAATTCGCAGTTGGGAAATGGCCAATGTGATGGACGATGGTGGCTCTGTCAGCAAACGCAACACTGGACAAAAAGTATCCGCCACTATCAAGCCTTCTGTTTTCTTTGCAAATCCGATTTCCGACCTTCGTGAAGTTCGCCCAAGTGAATACAACGGTTGTGGTAAAGTGAAAGCCCTCTCGGATAATACAATCGGTGGTGTATTTAAAAATGGTGATGCCAATGACTTTTTACAGAAGGTTAATGTTCTCAATCGTGACGAAGTTCACTGTGAAGAAGAATAGAAACTATATGAATTCTAATTCCTTAATTTTACGAACTCATTTAACAATCAGGCGAGCTCTCGGGCTCGCCTTTGCTCTTTGTTTACTGACTCCAACCAGTCAAGCTTCCCCAGAAAAAGCCAGTCAGGTGGAAATGGCCCAGTGCCACCTTGATTTCTGTGTGACTTTGAAAACCGACCGTTTGTATAAATCGGCACTGTCTCGCTCCTACGCCTTTGGCCCTTCGGAGCTAGTTATTACAGAAAAAGATCAGTCCCCAATCCAACTCAATAAGTTTGAAGGCACTTTCAATGCTGCCGACGGACGTTTTTACCTTTCCAATGCCGACTTGACCTATGACGTGGTCATTGACACACAAAAGCGCAAAATCTATCGACTGACTCGATCTTAGGCCAGTTCGCTCTCTCATTTCCTGAAAATATTTAAATCCCCAATGGAAAATCCGATAAAGGGTTGATGTCTAAAAACATTTTTCCATGGGTTAAACCCTTGGGCCTTAGCAGTTCTAATTTTTCTGACAAACCAGAGGGCGTCGATGCCTTGGTATGGGGTCTTAAAAACAATATCATCAGCCCCGACGAATACTTAGATTGGGCCACACAGTTCTATCAATTGCCAGCAATCAAACCTGAATTTTTCAGCATGGCCGTGGATTTTACACTGTTGGAAAAATACGCCAATCTCTACGATTGGTACGCCTACTGCTATCCGATTTACCATTGGGAGGGCACCCTTTTTGTGGCCTGCCTTGCACCACCGAAAGTGAAAATTAACGGCAAAGTTTGCTATGTGATCGCTCCTTTTCACGCCCTTGAATCGGCTTGGCAAAAACATGACAATGCAAAACCCGGCGTAGCCATGGCCACAGAACAACTTCCCATCATACCAGAAGCTCCCTCTGCCCAGAGTCCTGCTCCAGAGATGACAGCAACACAAGTATTACAAGATAAACCTCAAACTCCAGTAGAAACACCCCAACTCAATGCTGATCTTGGATTAAAAGATATCGACCCGACTCGCGAGCAAAAATTTGAAAATGCTCCACCGGTTCAAAAAACTCCAAGCACAGAGGTTCAACCCCAGACCATTCCTGATTCGCCTAAAGTGGAATCTACACCAAAATCGGTTATTGAATCTCCGGAAGTGAAAGTTCAATCACAACCCACTCCAGAGCTGCCAAAGGTAGAAGAACCAGCGCAACCGGTTGCTGAGCCTGTGGAAGTGAAAGCGGCAGCAGCTCCCAAAGCCAATGCTGTCCGCGAGCAGACCCAACCCGTTGCCGACACAACCGGTTTAGATTTCGGTGATCTTAAAAAAGAAATGGGAGTGAACGAGGACCAACCTGAAGCGACTTCATCCAATGAGGAACCCATGGAGCCATCTGAAGAAGTGGGTGTGTTGGATTTCTCTAGTATGGGGAGCCAAGCATTAGGTGAGGAATCTGCGAACGAACCCGAACAGGAAGTGACACAAACCAAATTCGACAACGACATCAACAACCTGACATCGGCCACCCAAACCATGCACGTCCATAACCACACAATGACGGCCACAAAACACAACACAGAAACACCTTCCCTACCTTTCGAGGAAGTCACAATCAAAGGAATCTCCCTTGAAGGTGAAAAAACGGAGATCGAGAAAACACCGGAAGAAAAAACAAAAGTTAGTCCTGCAGCTGAACAAGCGCAAAAACTGGCCGAGGTGATGGAACAGAAACAAGTTGAGGCGAAACCCCTAGCTCCCAACGTGATAATTCCCCCTCCTCCACAGCCTGAACAGGTGAAGCAAGAACTGGTCAAACCAGCAGAAGCGCCGCAAGTTTTTCAAGACGAAAATTCGATTCCTTCTTTGGATGATCTCAAACAACATGCCACTATCAACCCAGCGCAAGCGCCAGGCCTAGATGAAAGCGATATCAATCTTGAGCAAGAAAACAAACATTTGGGGCAAGATGAAGACGCCGAAGGGGATATCGACGACTACACGCCAGTTCCTATTCTTACAAAAGCTCAAGTCGAAGCCCAAGAACGTCGCAAAAAAGAGGCTCATATTAAGGAGCAAGCGGCTGAAAAGTCACGACTGTCAGAAAATACGATCACCGATCATGCCCAACCCATATTGATTCCAGCAGACAATTTGATCTCTGAAACTGACCTTCAAATGGCAGTCAACTTGGATGAAGCCACAAATCTAAAACATGTCATTGCACATATCTTCAGTCATTTGAAAAAGGACTATCAAAAATTGATGTGGGTAGAGATGAAGTCTGAAGGACAATACTTCATTCAATATGTCATGGGGGATTGGAAAATAACTGAATTGGCTTGGAAGATGCACGTCAACATTTCAAACCCAAATATTTTTCGGGTCGCGCATCACTCCGGTTTTCCCTACCATGGGGAAATTAATCCGAACCCCTATAACGACAAGTATTTCGAGTGGTGGAATCGAGGGAAAACTCCAAACTTTTGCACGATCTTTCCCGTTCAACACAACGATCAAATTATCGGGTTTATTTCATGCTTTGAAAAAGGTGATGAGTTTGATGATGTCGGCAGCCTTAAAAAAGTTGAAAACTTAATCACTATTTGCAAAAAAACATTGCAAAAATTCGCTCCTTCTAAAGCCGCCTAGAATATTCAAAATCTAAATTGTAAGTAACCCATTCCAGATTGCAGACTGGCCGTTGAAATATCCAAATCATTCAGATCCACTAAATCGCGATACTCAAAGGCAAGAATCAAGCCAATATTGGGTGTAAACCGATAACCACCACCCACCTTGAGGTGATACAACCAGTTGTGGTTGGTGTAACCCAACATAGGATCAAACATTAAAAACATTCGCCCAACATAAAACCGGGTGTAGGTTCGCAATCCCCCACCCCAAACTTGGTCCTCTTCGTTCGCGCCTGAAATCAGCGCTGATGGTTGTAAAGAGAACAAAAAGGAGCTGGATGCAAAACTAATTGTGGGACCGAACTCTCCCTCTGAAACATAGTCACCTTTTTCAGTCAGATAAGAGTAGTTCCCGGCGAATCCATACCAACGGCGTCGAATCCGCATATGGGCGGCTCCCACAGTGCCCCCTTGGCTTAGAGCACCTCCACCAAGCTCGGTCACAAATTCTGTTTCATTCCAAATAATTGAATAAGGGGAAATCTCTTGGGTGCCATTGGGGCCCACTTTACCCATAGGACGATCCAGAACAATCGCTAGGGCTCCGGCCATCGTGGATGCTCCTTTTGCCACCAATTCTATTTTTTTACGAGTTCGTTTTTGTTTACGCGCTTTACAAAATCCTGGAGCCTCTTGTTCGCAGTTTTTCCGACAACTGCTGTCAGTGCACTTGGCCTGACAACTTTTAATATACTCGGGCTGGCAACTGCCCGCATCCACTCGTTTGCGTTTTCGATGCTTTTGCTTTTTATAGTCTTTAAGGGAGCCCGCTTCAGCCACTGAACCCATAGAAAAAATCAACAAACATGACAGTGCCACTACGAAAAAGTTTCGTTGCATTACAACCTCCTAAATTTTTTTTATCTTATAGGTGCGAACAGAATCGTCTTCAGTCTTTTCGATCTCAACGGTCCATTTCTCCCACTGGAGAGGGTATTGGTCTAGCGAAATTGTATTGGCCCACTCCACAAATACCAAACCTTCTGCGTTTGAAAAAATTTCCCAAAACCCTGAACTTTCCAAATCATTGCCCTCTTGCAATCGATAAAGGTCCACATGGTAACAGTTTTCTCGCTCTGGAACTTCATACTCGTGTATCAATCCGTAAGTGGGTGAGTTCACCTCATTGCAACCCAAGGCATTAAAAACCACTCGAGTGAGTGCGGTTTTTCCTGCCCCTAAGTCTCCGGACAGCAGTATCAATTGTCGTTTTGAAAAGGTTTGAACCCATTGGGGAACCCATTCTTCCAGTTCCCCAATGGTCATGGTCAATGTCTTCATTTTATTTGAGATTCTTTTCGAGAAAAGACGCCATTTCTTGGGCGTGCTCCGTGATGTTTCTTTTATCCGGCCCCTCAACCAAAACGCGGGCGAGGTTTTCTGTTCCAGAATAGCGAATCAAAATTCGCCCTTTCCCTTTGAGCTGCTTTTCAATCTTGGCCTTTAACTCACCGTAGCCATCGAGACTATTCAACTCCGGCTTTTTCTTAACTCGAACATTGATCAAAATCTGTGGAACCTCTTTCATGATGTCATTTAACTGACTCAGCTTTTTACCAGTCCCCTTCATCACGGCTATTACATTAAGAGCCGCAACACACCCATCTCCAGTTGTGGAATGTTCAAGAAAAATGATATGCCCGGATTGTTCTCCACCTAGAGTGTATCCATATTTACGCATCTCTTGCACCACGTTCTTGTCACCCACATCGGTACGAATCACTTGAATACCATTTTCGTTCATCAGTTGATCTAAAGCGAAGTTACTCATATGGGTGGCCACAATAGTGTTCTTTGGCAGCTTGCCTTTATTATTCAAATGAATCGCGGCCATGGCCAAGATGTGATCACCGTTGACCACTCTCCCTTTTTCGTCGGCCATAATCACGCGGTCGGCATCTCCATCTAAGCTCACCCCAACATCTGCACGATACTTGATCACAGCGTCCGTCATTTTCACGGGATAAAGTGCTCCAGATTTATCGTTCACATTGAATCCGTTGGGTTGGTTGCCAAGAACAATCACTTCAGCCCCAAGCTCTTCAAAAACGGCGGGAGCTACTTTGTAAGCAGCCCCATTGGCACAATCCAACACCACCCGCAATCCTTCGAGAGTGTATTCCAAGGGGAACGTATTTTTGATGTCCACGATGTAACGTCCAGCCGCATCGTCGATGCGCTTGGACCGCCCAATAGAAGGGCCTTCGGCAAGTAGGGGCTCTAAGTTGGTATCAAGAACCAGACGTTCAATTTCTTCCTCTGTCTCTGAGGAGATTTTGAATCCATCCGACCCAAAAATCTTGATTCCGTTGTCATGATAAGGATTGTGCGATGCTGAAATAACAATTCCCGCATCGGCTCGCATATTGCGCGCTAAAAACCCAATGCCTGGCGTAGGAAGTGGTCCAACCAATTGCACATGCACTCCCATGGAGTTCAATCCACTGGTTAGAGCCTGCTCGACCATATAACCGGAAAGACGTGTGTCTTTACCAATCACCACCTTTGGGTGGTGATTGTTCAATGTAGGATTTTTCTTAATAAGATAACCAAGGGCTTGCCCCACCTTTAAGATAATCCCCGGAGTCATGGGGTAGGTGTTGGCAGTGGCTCGAATTCCGTCGGTTCCAAATAGTCTTTTGCTCATCACAAGTTTTTACCAACTTTTCACAAAAGGTTCCAGGCACCTAATGCTTCTCACGCAGCATCATTAAGAGTCTTGAAGGTTAGACCGTAACAGGGTCTCCCATGCTGCCGGTAAGGTTCTCGGCTTCAGCCTTTTCCTCGTCCTTGGCCTTTTTCTCCATCTCCTCACGAGCCTCTTTTTGCTCTTTGGCCATGGCTTTCTCTTTCTCGTCGTACTTCTTTTGAATGTCACTGAGGTCGCCACCATCGATGATTTTTTGCACATCATCGCCATCGATGGTTTCGAAATCGAGTAAAGCTTGAGACAAGGTATGCAGAATTTCTAAATTATCCTCTAGAATTCTATGGGCTTTGTTATAGCCATCCATAATAAAACGATGCACTTCAGTATCGATCTCTTGAGCTTTAGAGTCCGAGTACTCTTTGGTGTTATTAGACTGCATTCCCAGGAATACAGGGCCGTCATTTTTCTCGTAGGCCAAGGGTCCGAGTTTTTCACTCATTCCCCATTCACACACCATTTTGCGGGCGATGTCGGTGGCTCGCTCGATGTCGTTCCCGGCACCGGTGGTGTAGTCTTCAAAAATGATTTCTTCGGCAACACGTCCACCAAAAAGCATGGCGATCATGTTCTCTGCACTTTTCTTCGACATATTGAGGCGGTCTTTTTCAGGCAAGAACTGGGTGAGTCCCAAAGCCATCCCTCGAGGAATGATTGTGACTTTATGTAGAGGGTCAGTTCCATGTAACATCTTACCCACCAAAGCATGTCCGGCTTCGTGATAAGCAGTGATTTTCTTGTCTTCTTCGCTGATCACCATGGATTTTCTTTCTGACCCCATAATGACTTTGTCTTTGGCAAAATCGAAATCGCTCATAGTCACTTTTGAGTGACTGTTTCGAGCCGCGTTCAATGCCGCTTCATTCACCAAGTTCGCAAGGTCTGCTCCCGAAAATCCCGGCGTTCCCTGTGCGACTTTTTTCAAATTCACATCACTCGCTGTTGGAACCTTTTTCGCATGTACGATTAATATCTTCTCACGCCCACCCAAGTCCGGCTTATTAACGACGACTCGACGATCGAAACGACCGGGACGAAGAAGAGCTGGATCCAAGACATCAGGTCGGTTGGTGGCAGCGATAATGATGACACCATCGTTGCTTTCGAAGCCGTCCATTTCAACAAGCATTTGGTTCAGAGTTTGCTCACGCTCATCGTGACCACCGCCCATACCGGCACCACGATGGCGGCCTACGGCATCAATCTCATCAATGAAAATTAGACATGGTGCATTTCGTTTTCCTTGTTCAAAAAGGTCACGCACACGACTCGCCCCTACACCAACAAACATTTCAACAAAGTCGGAGCCAGAAATTGTAAAGAAAGGCACACCGGCTTCACCGGCCACAGCGCGAGCCAACAAAGTTTTCCCTGTTCCCGGAGGCCCTACTAACAGAACACCTTTAGGAATTTTTCCACCTAGCTTGGTGTACTTTTTGGCGTCTTTCAGAAAGTCGACCACTTCACTCAGTTCGTCCTTAGCCTCTACAACACCGGCCACATCGTCAAAAGTGACTTTGTTTTTGTTTTCAGTTAGAAGTTTGGCTTTGCTTTTTCCAAAGGACATGGCCTTACCACCACCCACCTGCAACTGCCGCATCACGAAGAGGAACAGCCCGAAGATGATCAGGATCGGTAAATAGTTCATTAAAAAGACCATCATAAAGGAGTTGTTAGCATTGGATTCGTATTTTGGAGTCAGACCATTTTGCTCCACCAGTCGAGCCCCTTGCTCGCCAATGTTGCCAATGATAGTAAAGTCGTTGCCTCCATATTCATCAGTATACTGAGATTTTATGGTGCCGTGTATCTCACCGATATCACCGCCCGAACCGACGTCTTTAAATGTAATGGTTTCGACTTTTTGGTTTTCAATGGCTTGCCGAAATTTTGGATAATCAAAATCAGCAATTTGAGCTTTCTTTGTTTGCTCATACGCTTGAACCATAATCACCACGACAATGATCGCTAGTGCCCAAAATGCCATAGATCGAGATGCTTTCATGTGACTCCTCAAGGGTTCTCTTCAATGAGAGCCCGTCCTCTTAGTTTAACACCGAGTGGGACAGGGCTCAATTCAGCCCAGCGGCTCTAGGCTCATTCGTCCTGCGTCAACTTTCCAACGGCGGCCAAGCATCTTAAACGTGTGTCGCCTCTCACTTTTGTCAAGGCGCTTAAGAATCTCATTGATATGAGAAACTCCATAGTTTTTAAGACCTTGACCCTTCATATAAGCAGCTAGAGTCTGCCTTTTTTGTCCAACGGAAAGTGACAAAAACTGAGATAAGTCTAAGAAGTCCTGATCTCCGAGGATACCGACATCTTCTAGCTGGTCTAAAGATGAGACCAAGTGGTCCAGAGAGCGCGACAGCGCGGCCAAAGAGCCAGGCGCCCGACCTTCTAACATAGGCAGCCATTGTTGCCGCATCCAATTGCGCAGAGCCAACGTCTCTTGGTTGCTGGGGTCCTCAACAAAAGAAAACTGGTTTTCTTGTACGTAGGACTGCAAATCTTTTCGAGACAGTTCTAGTAAAGGGCGCAACAACCACCCTTCCTGAAAAGTCATAGCTTGCAGCCCCTCAAGACTCGTACCCCGAATCAACCGCATCATGCGGGTTTCTAAGAGATCGTCGCGGTGATGGGCTAGTACCAAATGGGCAAAGCCTTGGCTGTCTTTGAGCTCGTTAAAAAAATCATAACGAGCGTTGCGACAGGCCTCCTCACTTATTAAGGGGGCTTCCCATTGTCGGTAGAATATCTCCCAAGATGTGGAAACATTGCTAAAAAAAGGAACTTCAACCTCTTGGCTAATCTGGCGAACTCTGTCGTGAGCTTGCTCGCGGAAAGTCTGCTGTTCTGCTTTTGCACATGGACCGTGATGAAAGTGGGCCACTGCAAAATCAAACTGGAAGTGCTTTTTAAAATGCAAGAAAATGTGCAGGAGAGCCATGGAGTCCAAACCTCCGCTGACCGCCAACAAAAAACGCCCTTCACTTAAAGGGCGCAGCTTTTTTGTTAGTTCAATAAAGGGAATCATGATTCCGCAGAGTCTTCCCCCACCGGCTCGGGGTCCACTTCGGGTTTGTTTTTAGGGACAAACTCGATATCGGCTTGAATAGAAATTTTATGTTCTCTTAAAGCTGTTTTGATTTCTTTGACGATGTCGATCTTCTGAATCAACTTTGAAAACTCGCTGCCCACTCTTTGCACCAAGTCCTGCTTCGATTTTTGCGCCCCTCGTAAGATTTGGGAGATCACTTCTTTGGGTAGATTCAACCCTGATAAATACACCTTCAATTGCTCTTCCGACAAGAATGGCGAAGACAGTCCACCGGCAATCACTTTTTTGACGAGATCAGAAAGACCCGATTTTTTTTCATCCTCTTCTTCCCAATTCAATTCTACTTTTTCTTTATCCATTTTTAGGCTCCTCCATAGAGCGTTTCGACTCGTTTATGGTACGCCTTCATCATTGCTGGAAGATTGGCACTTAAAACTGTTTTAACCATTGGTTTCGGCACAAACATACCGAAGGCCGCATCCACATAGTATTCCGCTTTGGTTTTGCCACCATCATCAGAAAGCTTCCAGTGACCTGACATTTTTTTAAACAAATCTCCATCAACAAAGTCCCATGACACTAGACTTGGTCGCTCTTCTTTTAACTCAAGCACATAATTAATTGTTTTGACCACCGACACTTCATACGCCACTTTTTTCGCGCCACCTTCGTCAGCCACCACTTTGCATTTTTTCACTTCATTTAAAAATTCAGGGTATTTTTCATAATCGATCAAAAGGTCGAAAAATTGATCTGGTGTGCAATTGAAAACTTCCGTGTGTTTGACGTCTGCCATTTAAGACTCCTTCTTTCCAAAAAGGGCTTCGGCCTGAGCCAAAAGGGTATCACGTTCATCCTTTTGATGAGAACCGGAGCCAGGTTCAAAATAATCACAGAAATTGGCCTCTTCTTTTTCGCGAACAACGTCGGCCGAGGTCTCTTTGCATTCGTTGTAAGCCGCCGGATCATAAAACCGACAGTTTTTACAGACATGAAGATCCGTAAAACATTTTTCACACTCGTCTCGTCGTCCGACCCGTTCCGAAACCTCATTTATGGTTCCACAGGAGAAACATTGGACTTTGAGGGCCATTAAATTCCTCCAGAAAAGCTGGAGGGTTTAAGCTGCATATCGTGTTCAGAATCAATAAATCGAATGGTTCTGGTTTTTGAACGCATCACTACCGACTGGGTCAATACTTTGCTATTGGCTAAATAACGAACACCTTTTAAAAACTGTCCCTCGGTGACACCTGTGGCACAGAACATAACTTCACCTTGGGCCAAATCATCACGAGTGTAGACTCGGTCAGGATCTTCCACTCCCATTTTTATGGCTCGTTGTTTTTCCTCTTCACTGCGCCACTTCAACTTGCCTAGAAAGTCACCGCCCAAGCATTTTAATGCTGCTGCCGTGATCACACCTTCAGGAGCGGCGCCGATTCCCATAAGCATATCGATCCCTGTTTCTTTGAGGGCAGCAGCAATTCCTGCCGAGACGTCGCCGTCGCCAATCAAAAGGATTCGAGCTCCGAGTTTGCGAATCTTGGCGATCAGCTCAGTATGACGATCACGCTCTAAGATCACTACTGTCACATCTTCTATTTTTTTATCTAAAGCTTCAGCCACAGCCGTAATATTTTCTTCTGGGGTTTTATCGAAACTGATTTTACCCGCCGCCTTTGGACCGACAGCGATCTTGTCCATATAGGTGTCAGGGGCGTGCAAAAAATTTCCATGTTCCGCCACTGCAATCACAGAAAGCGCTCCCACTCCCCCGCTAGCACAGATATTGGTCCCTTCAAGAGGGTCCAAGGCTATATCCACTTTGGGGCTATCGGAATCAGCCTTTCCCACTTTCTCACCGATGTAAAGCATGGGGGCTTCATCTCGTTCACCCTCGCCGATGACGATGGTGCCGTCGATGTCCAAATTCTCAAAAGCCTTTCGCATGGCATCAACAGCGGCTTGATCAGCCCCGTGGGAATCCCCACGACCGGTGAGTTTTGAACAGGCTAAAGCGGCTGCCTCTGTAATACGTACAAATTCTAAGGCTAAATTTCGATCCATGGGTCACTTTCCTTTCTGTTTGAGGAAATCTTGAACTGCGCTTGGGAGCTTTACCGCCCGGCGGTTCTTCATATCAAAGGCAACGTGGACTGTCTTACCAAATGCCAATGGTTTAGGAAAGGATTTCGTGGAAAACTCATAGTCAAAAACCAGCTTCGCTCCGTCTTGCGAGACTTGATAACTGATGATGACTTCATTGTTGAATTCTAGAGGCTGTTTAAAGTCCACATGGCAACTGACCAAGGGATAGTTGATTTCTGCCAAAAGGTCACCCTCGGGGTTTCCGCTAATATGGCGGAGAAACTGCAGACGAGCCTCCTCCATCAACAAAACGTAATTTCCATGGTGAACAATCCCCATGGCATCGGTTTCGTAAAACTGAATTAATCGGGAGTAAGTGAAGTCAGTCTTCAACATGGCTATCGATCAAATTCTTGAATTCTATTAAAGCCGGCAAATCGCTCTCGATCTGTTCAACAATGGCTTGCACCTTGCGCGCGATTTGGTCGTTGTTCAAAGTTTTAACCCCTTCTTGACTACTTTTGTTTTCAAAAAGAAGCATATCGTCCTCAAAGACCATCGCTGCATTGGCCATTTCCATTTGAGCTCGTGTGAGTTGCCCCCCGTGCATCCAAAGATAAAGGTTGGTCTCTTTGGGACCATGAAACCAAAAGGAAAAATCAGCTTTGCCCGAGTAGTGCTTCGGGTCTATCAAGTCCATATTCAAGCCAACGATTCGATCCGTTACAACCCGATCAATGATGATTCGAGCCTCGACATTGATGTTGTTGAAATGCACGGCCACCACTTCGTCATTCACACGGACCGAAGTGGCATTGATACTGGCTTCATCCACCTCTGTTTGTAAATGCAAGACCAAGGCTTGATCCACATCGTTGACTTTCTTCTCTTTCGGCTGAGCGAAAGCCGCCCCTTCGTAGCTCATATCGAACACCAAAGTTTTTCCATATCCAACCAGGTTGACTGATAATACTTTTGAGGAGGGCTCAACCAAAACCCGTTGATACATACGACGGTCTTTCACACTATCTTCTTTTGACATGATTCTCTCGCAGTTTTTTAGCTTTTCGGAAATTGTCTTCTATAAAGGCTCGCATCTTTTGCGCGGTTTTTTCAGCGATAACTTCGAGCGTAAAATTGATCAGAAAGGCTGGCAGAGGAATATCCAGTTTTTTCATGGTCGACCATATGGAGATTTCAGTTTGGGTGGGACTCACCTGGCGTAGTTTATAGTGCCCCACCATGCCGTCCAATTTTCCCCAAGTCACTTTCCAGTCCATTTGCGCTGTTTCAGATGTGCGCAGACCCCATTTGTACTTTTGAATAAAGCGAATTTGCATTCCCATAGCCTGGATAAAGAAGTAGACCTCTTTCTTTTTCTTATCGTGCTTCACTTTTTTGAAATAGCTGGAAACCGCGGTCAGTTCTTCAAATCGCTCAATTTGCTCAGCTGCAAAATAAATGGGAACATTGACCACCCCCACTCCCAGCATGCGAATCTTACTCACCCGTCCTTCAGTTTTGGCATCTACTGAGACCACCACTTTTCTCTGCTGTACGATCTTTTTGTAAAGTTTGGGCTTGGTTCGCCAGAATGGCAGTTCCTCTTGAGCCTGGGCCGACCCACAAATTCCGCACAAGAGTTCTAGAAATAATAAAAGACTGACCCACTGACCCATCAATTGAGTATACAAAAGGCCCAGAGGCAATGCTATGATGAATTAGAGACAAAACCGATCCTATTCCGGATTGATAAAAATAGCCTAGGACCAATGGACTTTTTAACATGAAAAAATCGCCCTGGCCGATGATCGCCACCCTTTTCCGCATTGTAATTGTTCCCGTGATAGTCGTTCTGATGATGTTCAAACCGGCCGACTGGGCCTTGATCAGCTGTTTTCTCTTTATAGTGGCTTCAATCACCGACTGGCTCGATGGCTATTTGGCGCGAAAACTGAACAGCGTTACCGATATGGGGAAGTTTTTAGACCCTATTGCCGACAAAGTCTTGGTCTCCAGTGTTTTGGTAATGTTCATCCCCTTACAATGGATCGAGGCTTTGGCTGTCCTCTTATTAATCAACCGCGACGTCATAATTGGTGGAATCCGTTCCATCGCTGCCTCTCGGGGACAAGTGATTGCCGCTGGAAATTTGGGGAAATGGAAAACCACCTTTCAAATGATTGCTATTCCTTGCCTGTTTCTTTCGCAGAGTTGGGATTTTTTGCCGTTCAGTTCCATAGGTTATTACGGAATATGGTTGAGCGTGGCCATGAGCTTAGTCTCCGGATTTCAGTATTTTATGGCATTTTATAAAACCTAAGATGTAAGATCCTGATAATCAATTTCATAAGACAGTCGATGTAAGTTTCTTTTATTTTTAGCCCTAGCTATACCTTGGTCATGGGTACATGGAGTATCCAAACAAGGGGGGATAAATGATTAAAAATCTTTTAATCGCAGTTATTTTTGCATTCACTGGGTCAGCTTACGCTAATGACCTCACTACACTGAAAGTGTCTGGTCAGCAGCATATCAATGGACAAAAAGTGCTTTCACTTCACGCTTTGGCCAACCAAAAGTTGCAAGCCATGGGTGAGGACGCCAGTGACTACGAATTGGTCGGAGTTTCCGTCGAAGCAAAAAGTAAACACGGTAAGGGAATAGCCACTTTGGTCGTTGGGCAAGACCAAAACAAGCAAACGGTTGAGAAGTTCGGAGGCAGTGACCTCTTCTTCGAAATCACTGCACCATGGGCCTACCATACCATGCATTGGGACCTTTCCGGGGCAGAGGGCAAACCCAACGAACTCTGGCGCATGCGCTTTAACGGAAACATCAAAGTCCGTAGCATTCAACTTCATGTTGCCACTGCAACAAAGCGTGTTCGCATCGAAATGGGTGATCGTTTGATGACTCAAGATAGCGTCATTGCTTTGAAGCGCGAGCTACAAAGATTGGGACATGACGTGCGTCGCGCCGACCTCAAACGCGTAGTCTTGGTTGCCAAATCACGGGCTGGTCACGCGCAAGCCAAATTGGTTGTGGGCCCCAATGGTGGTTCTGCGGCTCAATCCATTGGACAGGCACAGGCCGGTTTGGGATTCCAAAGTAACCGTCCACGCAGCTACAACAGAATTCCGTTCCGTCACCAAGGAAACTCCGACGGTCGTTGGCAGATTCAGATGCGAGGACAAATTAAAGTGAAAGCTGTCATCGTCACTTTTCAATAAGCGTAAATTAAAACAATCAGTCATATCCGACTGAGGGGAACAAACAAACGTTGTGTTCGTTTAAGGGAAAAGGTTGGGGCCTTTTCCCTTTTTTTTAGGATTCCGAAATAAACGTTCCGTTCACACATTTTTCTGCACGAAGCTTCATCCAAATTTTCGTATACTGCCATGCCGGTGGCGGATTTTGACCCTGGTCGTGATCGGGAACCAATTCTAAATCGCGAGTTTGGCATAAAACATTTTGTACCAACTTATTCTGCATGAGCTTGGCTGTCATAGCTCGTTCAATCAGATCGTAAAATAGACCTTTCTTTTGTTCACGGTAAAGCATTTTTTGACCTTCATAGGTGACCCACTTCCATTGATTTTTCTGCATCATTTTGGAAGCCGCGCTGCCTGCTCTTTTTGCTTTAAATGCCGTCATCTTTTCAACTTGCTGACGAGTGTGAGGCCACTGGCCCCAACCTTGCCTCGGGTCTTTCGAGGACTCTGGGTATTTGGTGGCCTGCCAAAAACCTTCGACGCTAGCATATTGTTTGCCACCAAGCTTGAATGGGGTTGCCGCAAAGTTTGAAAGCACTCCCAGTGAGTTGCGTTTAGAAACCACCACTTGCGGAGGCTTCACTTGATCCGGAGTAATCTCCCACGATTTTTTCTCTGCGGAATCTAAACCTTGCCACCACACCATTGGAAAAGGATTGGTTTTTTTTACTGGTTGGGTCTTGGTTGTGGCACAACCGCCAACAACAAACACCGCCAGAATTAAAAACTTACTTGGCAAGAGACTTCTCCTTCTTAGAGGAGCTTCGGAAAGCCCGGACTTGGGCCATCAATTGATCCACTTTTTGGGGCACCAAAGGTCCACCCGTTTTCACCGAAATCGAGGTGCCCACTATGGCTGCGTCGGCGTAAGTTAAAAGGGCCGAAGCATTACTATGTGAAAAACCTGAACCAATCACCACCGGGTGTGAGCCAGCTCCTTTCTTAGCCAACCTGGGGCGCTGCGGAGTTGGGGCTCGGCCGGATTTTGTGCTGGTAACAATCACGCCTTCACTGCCTTTAGCAATGGCCTTCTTGGCCGAAACATCCAAGGGAATCTTTGGATTTACCATCTTCGAGTACTTCACTTGAATATCCGTTAGAAGAACAATGTTTTGCGCACCAATTTTGTTTTTAAAAGCCACCAGCTTTTCAGGATCAATGGGCACCTTTTTTTTATCAGCGATCACTTCGTCCGAGAAAAAATCAACTCGCACAAATTGGGCGCCACTATCTTTAGCCAGCCGCAAAGTGTCTTCTGGGTAGTGCCAAAGTATTTCAACTCCCACCACCAAGTTTTTAGAGGCTTTGACCAGAGCCGTCGCTACTTCATTGATCGCTTGGTACTTTGCGACAGTCAATTCAGGGGCGAGAATTTTTCCTCCGCGAAACTCAAAGAGAATGCCGTCCATTCCGCTGTTTTCAGCCATGGTTATTTGTTGTTTGCCCCATTGAATGGCCTGCTTGACCTTGGCTTCCGAACTGAGATCTTTCTCGATCATCAAGGCCGCAATGATTGGTTTTGGATTTTTAAACAACTTCAAAAAATCAGTTTTTGCCTGCACATTTATGGCAAAAAAGAACAAAGTGCTCAAAATAATGAATCGGATCATCGGTTCTCCCCTGGAAAGACACAGAAATAACGGTGGAAAAGGCCCTTGTAAATGAGAATTGCTATAAAAGTGGAATGATATGCCGCTGAAGGTCTAGTGCCCCACTCCATTTAGCGGATATACTGTCGTTTGCCTATATCGGAGCCCCATGACTCAGATCGAAACTATTAAAAAAGACTTTTTCCCATCCTTCGTGGTTTTTTTAGTGGCTTTGCCTCTCTGTTTGGGGATTTCCATTGCCTCGGGTGTTGACCCTATTAAAGGACTAATCACAGGAATTATTGGCGGAATTGTAGTGGCCTTCCTTTCAGGTTCCCCACTGCAGATCAGTGGCCCCTCGGCCGGCTTGGCTGTGATGGTTTTACATGTTGTCGACGTCTATGGCCCCCATGCTCTTGTTCCTCTTGGGATCATTGTTGGAGTTTTTCAATTGGCGACCGCAGTCTTCAGAGTGGGACATTTTTTTCAAGCGACACCTCCGGCGTTGTTAAGAGCTATGCTTTCGGGAATTGGTGTCCTTATATTAATGGCCCAGTGTTATATTGTTTTCGATTTAGAGATGAGCTCCAAAGGATTGGAGAATTTAGCCGGTCTCCCCAACGTTTTTGCTAAACTTGTCAGCGGTCAGCTGAGCGATGTGCAAATGCAGTCGGGCCTGGTTGCAGTTTTTGTTTTAACGATCCTCGGTTTCTGGAGTTTTGGTAAATCCCAGCTTTTTGAAGTCCTCCCCGGACCACTGGTCTCGATAGTGTCCGCGGCCGTATTGGTTTTTTTCACAGGCTGGGATGTGAGGATGATCGAGCTCCCAGCCGACATCATCGGGCAAAGCCTCAACATTGATTACAACCAAGCTTTTGCAAATATCGATTTTAATTTTATTCTCTACGCCTTGGGCTTTGCTTTCGTGGCAAGTGCTGAAACTCTGCTCTGCGTTGGCGCTTTGGATAAAATGTCTAAACAAAGATCCAATTACAATCGCACTATCTTCGCCCAAGGAATTGGGAACTTTTTTACTGGTATGGTGGGTGCCATCCCAGTCGTGGGTGTGATTTCGCGAAGTGCCGCCAATATCGAATTTGGTGCGACCACTCGCTTCTCATCAGTTATGCAAGGGTTTTGGTTATCAGGCTTTTTGCTAATTCCTGGAGTCTTAGGCTATGTGCCGATTCCAGCTCTTGCCGGCCTTTTGGTATATATCGGAATCAAACTGTTGGATCTGCATATTGTTTCGGCCTATGTAAAAGCCTGGAACAAACAATCCATTATCTTTTTCACCACATTGAGCCTCACCGTCGGTGTTGATTTATTGGCGGGTGTTCTGGCCGGATTCATGGTGGCCATTATTCTACTAGTGGTCGATGTTCTAAAATACGATTTAGATATTGAAGAGGATGGGGACAATAAAGTTCTAAAATTCAAAGGCAAGTTGTCTTTCTTAGACATCCCGGTTTTGGCTAAAAAGCTGGAAAAAGGCCAATTGGAAAACGCCACCAATTTAGAGATCTGCCTACAAGAAGTGGAGTATTTAGACCCGGCCATCAATGAACACCTCAATGAATTGAAAGACAAATTGGAAGAAAAGGGGTTGAAAATTAAAATTCGCCACTCCAAGTTTGATATCCATTAGTGAAACCGACTATTTCTTAGTCGATTTCATCTAAGAATTTTGAAAAGAATTCAAACATTGCCACCACCTATTTTAACATCAGCTAACTATACATATAATCAGGCAAATCCCACAATGGAGCCCTCATTGATCACTCGTTTTTTTCAAATCGTTTTGCCTCTTGTCCTGATTTCAATATTTAATACAGCTTGTCCCTCAAGCCCTGGCGGCAATGGTCCTGAACGAATCAAAGTCACAGGCGACCCTTTGGCTTTTATTGAAGGTTCTACTGAAGATACATCAAGCGGAATACCAGAAGATCTTTTTACTGACGACGGTGAATGGCAATTGGAAGCAAAGATTTTCGTTACCACTCGGCAAAAGAAAATCCAAAATGGTAATATTGAAAGTGGAAACGAACCGACAGCCGGCGAGGTCACAGAAAAAATTAAAGAGGACGTCAATCTCTACTCAATGAAACCTGGACGCACCGAAGACGAATTAGTCTTTGATAGCGCTTCGAGTGAGTTCGCTCAGCTGGTTTTTAAAAAACAAGGGAATGCCATTTTTCTCAAAAGTTTGATCGACTACGATAATCCTGATGTGGAAGACTTTGATTTTACATTGCATCACTACTCGGTCCGAGAAGACAAAAAAGCGTTTTCTTTGTTGATCAGTGGGTCGGCAGACTTTGACTCAAAAATCGAACACGAAAAGATTTTAATGGCTCTCTATTTTTTCAAAAAAGAAAACGATACTGTCCTCGCCCAAATGTTAGACACAGCTTATAACTACCTACTCGGCCCCGGGGTGAAATTGGCCTGGGATCAAGACAAAGAAGTTGAGGCACTCTTATGCTCTGACTCTGGCTCCATGTATAGCTATCTCACATTGAGCGAACAGGCCGTTGACGAGTGGAATGTTCTTCTAGAAAATCGTCTGCAACTTACTGCCGTGCGGTCGACTTCGATGTGTCCACCTTTTTCTGACTTGAACACTCATATCATTCGCCACGTGAAAGATTGGGTATTTTTAGAGGGGCCTCAGTATCTCTCTGCAGCAGTCACTTTAACAGCCGCCAATGTTTATGAGTCGAGAATAGAAGACAGCGATATTTTTGTAATGGAAGGCGAGTTCGATGAACTCCTCAAGCCCAATGATTTGGCTATGGGCTCTTATTATGTTTCCTCCGATTCTGAGTTTCGAGAAAGTTATAAATGGAATATCGTGCACGAATTGGGTCATTTTCTCGGACTCCACCACATCTTTGATGGCACTCTATCGGTGATGGCTTATTCGGATAACAATCAACTCTACACCTACGATCGTGAAGCCGTGCAAGAGCTTTATCCCGTAGTAACGGTGCCTTTGGCCCCAGACTTGTAAAACCTCTTTTGTGAACTCACCTTATTATTCAATCCTGTAAAACAACGTTTACGAATTGAGTGACAACAAAGGTTCTAAGTGAATCTTCGTTAGAAAAAGCTGGAATTCATTAATCTCGGCGACACATCGTACGGCCATTTCTATTTCTTTGAACCAATGCGATTCCACCAATATTAAGTAGTTCACCGATTGGATCGCTACCTATTTGACCAGCCACTTGTTTTACGTAGAAAATACGGAGAGATTCTGAGCCAGCTAAGGGCAATCGGGTCCCAGACATAATTGTCCCTGGAATTCTTTTAAAAAAATGGTGGCGACAACTGCGACCGTTTCGCCCTTCCATCTCCGATTCAAAAGCGAAGTGCTCGCCTTGGGGTGCCTCAATTTCGCTCTCGAAATGACTGAGCCCAAAGTAACAATGGCCAATTTCATGAAGCAGAATAGACCATAAAACTTTGTGCCTCTTTCTATCAGAAAGATCTAAGAGGGACTCCCTGTTGATCGCTATGTAGCGCTCCCTAGCACATTCACCAGCACTCGCCGAATCCAATTCATCGGTGACAAAGATCGGAAGCTCTCGCAGGTTCTTTTCGACACCAATACTTTCAAACTGGGATTCCAAAATCTCTAAAGAGGCCTCTATATCAGCCATTTCTGACGGACTGGAGACGTCTTTTGGTGAGGGTGCAGGCTTAGACTGTTCGGCACAGGAGCATAACAATGTTAAGAAAAATACTAGGTCTAGAACGTTCTTCATATCGCAGTATAAGGGATGAAGCGTGCGAATGTTCTATTTTTGAAGCCACTAGTCAATTTTTAGTGCGACATACCACAGATTTTTCCGTTTCTTTACTTTAACTACCCTAGGCTCAGCAACACAAATTCGCAAAAAAGCAAACCGGAGTGCTACCCATTCAACTTCTCTTACTATTGTGTAAATGACTAAAATTATAAGAAAATAGTGGTTTTAGCGCGTCATCACTCGAAAGGGGGTTGCCTCAAAGCCAATTTAGAGCTATCCCTTGAAATCCATTCAGCGGGTGTAGCTCAGTTGGCTAGAGCGCGACCTTGCCAAGGTCGAGGCCGTGGGTTCGAGCCCCATCACCCGCTCCATCATCTCCTCCGAGAATTTTCTTCGTGAACTCACCATATTTGTTGCTGTTTATGACCTAGTTTATCGGAAAGAAAGATCTGTTTCATGAAGCAGTTTAATAGAATCTTAACAAACTGCGGAATTGTCAGACCTTGGTGCAAGTAATATTTTTTTTGCAATCTTTTCGCCTAGGTCTTAGGGGTTACCGCCCCTTGGTTCCAATGATTGAACCACAGCCTTCCACTTGTTCAGCCCCGAACTTCATATTGCCGCCACAGACTTGATATATTAAGGCTTCACTTTTTGAATAGATATAATAGTCATTAAAGCAACTCAAAGCATCAATGATGTGAATCTCTCCGGGAGTGCATAGCCCCGGTAAAGCCGCTTCAACCTTTGATCGCGTTAGCGAGATCAGGTTACTTATGGTCGTGTCTTTAGTTGTAAAATAATTAAGATAACCCGCTTTAATCTGTGAAGAAGTCATTTTTTTTGAGTGAATAAAACGAATGGGCAACCCCTCTGAAGTTCTTGTTAAAAACTTATTGCTGAGGAAATCTGAAAGGTATTGCTTTGCTTTTTTTACGTAACGACTATCTGGCATCGTATTACTCTGTCTTTTGATTTTGACGAGTGTCATGCCAATCACAACTGCCTCTTGCACTCCATGGTGGTGGATTCCATAGTTCCCTTGAGATAAACCAACGTATCCATTGAAGTGGGAGAAGTATGATTTGTTGAGATGATTGATTTTAGAGTACAAAGTTTTCGAAATTGTCCCGCTGCGACGAGCTTTGTAGAGACCGGCATGGAGAAGTTCATGGTGTAAAGGGACGACTCCATAGGCGTTGATGTCTGTGTCAGCTAGAAAGATGGCATCATCATCACTGGAATAAAAAGATCCGGCAAGCCCTTGAAGAACAACAACTCTGACTCCTCGCAACCCCAATCTTGCAATGGGGTCCATCATTTGACTTTGTCTTAAATTCTTTAGCATGCGCTGGATGATCAGATCTGAGTTGGGGTGAATGTCGAATCGAGAAGTGTCGATCACTGTCTTCTTCAGATTGCCATTGAACTGAGATCGTAGCATGGCTTTGCCCGTGACCGTTTCTGCAATTACAGAGAAAGCAAGGCTTGATTTGCTTTCTGATCTCAAAAGCCCCGTTTCTTCATCAGACGTAGAGCTTACAGAAACAACTCCCTCGGCATCCACTTCGCCACCGCCACCGCCGCCGACATCGCCGCTACTGGTGTCGCTACCACCATACCCCGAAGATCCATCCGAAACGACCTCCCCCATATCTAGGCCTCCGTAGCTCGCTGTATCGGTGTCTCCCGAAACGGCTTCCCCCATATCCAGCCCGCCGATGTCCACACCGCTGTGGTCCACCGAATCCGTCGTCGTGTCACCATAGGAGTCTCCAAAAGAGTATCCAAAAGCGTGGCTCATGTTTAAAATCGTTAGAATCATTAGAATGGTCTTCATATCTCCCCCTCTTCAGTTGCTACAGAATATAAGAGCGACCATGTATTCTAGATAACAATTTTGTCTGTTTTCGTGTTTATAGGTGCTAATTTGAGTTTGGTATGGAGATAAGAAGAACGAAGAGGTTTGCTCTGTCAGAAATATCAGATTGAAACGATGGGTATTCAAAACTGGCAGGAAGAATAAAAGCCTTTTTTAAAAGTTCCACTATCTCCTCTTTTTTTAAGAGAAAATTAATTTCGATAGACAAAACTAAATAATTTAATCTCTGGAAAAATTATGAATCGATCCCGAGAAAAAAAGGAAATCCTTACAGTGCCAGCTAGAGTGATCCGACTGCTGGTGACCAATTATGGATTCGGATTAATAACTACTTCCCCATCTCCCGCATAGCCACTACAATCGTAGGCTCCACCATCACCTGGCCCCGAGTTGGCGGCCAACCCAGCTGAAACACCCGAGGCACTTCCTCCAAGGGTCACAGAGTCACCAGATCCTCCACCTCCCGATGAATTTTGACCGACGGGAGATGCACCATTGACCGTTGAGCCAACAGCATCGTATCCGCCCCCGGCCCCACCATAGGTACTGCTTCCTCCTAGGGTGTAGGAACCACCACCACCGCCATAGATGGAATCTCCCCCGCTGGTGTATGAGCCCGCTCCTCCTCCAAATCCAAGTGAACTGTCGGAGTTTGTTCCGCTATAAGAACCTGTTCCCCCACCGTAATCTCCACCATCACCATAATTACCACCAGAGCTACCGCATTGTCCCCCTCCACCAACATAAACAGTGAGACTCTCACCGCCGGAGACCGTTACGCTTGATTGAGCATAACCACCTCCACTTCCACCTTGTCGGCCTCCACCACCGCCTCCTGCTGCAGCTAGGAGAACGCTACCACTGGTGCGCAGAACGACCGATCCACCGCCACCGCCGCCGTACCCACCACCGGCAGAACCACCAGCGCCACCAGCACCATAGGTTGATATGATTGCCGATGTACAACCTCCTGGAACAGTATACGTGTAGGTGCCTGGAGTTGAATAAGTCGTGGTGGGCGCTGAACAATTGCCGGTGGTTATTGTCCAATCAGCCGCAGTTTCTGAGACGGTGGCACCAATGGTATGCACCGAGCTTGGAGAAGCGTTGCTAGTTGCTCGAAGTTGTAGGTACTGATTGTTTTCTATACTCCCCGCAACACTCGTCCATGTGGAAACCACTGAGGAGCAACTACCATCGGAGCAAACTCGAAACTGAGGAGAACCATCTCCGGACACTGAAAGATCATAACTGATACTCAGATTATAAGAACTGACTCCCGAGGGAAAACTCAAAGAGGCCGAACTACTAAGGCCAGTGATTTGCACAATATCACTCTCAACAAGTGTAGAGCCTGCTAGGTTGGTTTGATCGGTAAAGTCAAAAGCATCAGGAATCTTATCGACAGAAACGCTTGAGGTACCGGGGCATACCCAAACGGTCCCATTACAGTACTCGGCACAACTGCTACTGCTATTGAATCGAATCGCTCCTTGTTTCGTGCCATCACAAATTTCGGAGTCACTTCCCAAAAGAATGGAACCACCACCGGCTCCACTGAGATCCAATGATGTTTGCGCCAATGCCGATTGACTAGAAAAAATGACAATCAAAAATACAATCAGCCATTTCATATAGAATGTCGGATTCCGCAACAAACTCACCATTACTGTCCCCATGTGGTCCAGGCATAGCCACCCGGGTTCGTCGGACCACGCCGAATGCAGCGGACATCTCGGAGCTGATCCTTTGCTGGCGTGCCAGTGGAACCATTCCCAAGATTTTGCCTTATTGCAGTTGTTGTATTGTTTTCAGTGGAAGTCCAATAGCCGGTCGCAACAAAAGCTTCAGAAGCATTGGCTTCGATGGCTACTTTATTGCTGTAGAGATCATTTAATTCGTCGACTGCCGGAAGGTACCACTCCGTCGCCGAGTGCAGGTTTAAAGAAGCACACAAAGTGATTGCAGGAAAATTGCTAACCGCACTATTCAAACTGGACACATTGCTTTTACC
>CBDUOS010000032.1:0-26995 GCA_965368905.1 uncultured Bdellovibrionales bacterium
GATGGCTACGACATTAAGCGAATGTTGCCAATGGTCCGCAAAGTGGGAGCCCACGGTATCGTGGTTGGGCGGATCAAACAGATTCGCACTCGCAAAATAGGCGACAGTGTGGGAATTATTCGAAAGGTGAAAGCCGAAGTGACGGCCTTGGTTGATATCGAGATGTTTTCAGCTAAAAGTGGAAACTCTATGGTGCGGGAAACACGATCGGCCAGCATTGAAGAAGAGGTGACTCAGGTAGCTGAAAGTTCCTACAAAGACAAAGCTTTGCGCGATAATCCTCAGTTGATACGTTCAGTGGTGAACGCCGCCTTTTCGCAAATGATCATGAACATTGTTAAAGCCCTACGCAAGATGAGTTGGTCAGGACGCATTGCCTTGGTGCGCGGAGAAAAACTCTACCTCAACGCCGGCCGCATGAGTGGTTTGCAAGTGGGGGATATTCTTCGCGTGACCGAAGCCAAAGAGGAAGTCTTTGATCCCGAGACGGGTGGTTTTCTGGGCAATATCACTGGTCGCATGAAGGGCACCGTCGAGGTGATTAGCTATTTTGGAAAAGATGGCGCGGTTACAATCGTTCATTCAGGGTCCGGCTTTGATGAAAACGATTTGGTGGAGTTTTATTAGCACGAACGACTAGTCCAGTTCAGGTTGTCGATCACAAGCTTTTGACCTGTTTTTAATTTCTAAAAACTGTAAAACCTTTGACCAGCCCCTTGCCTTCGCCGCTCTAGCAGCGGCTTTCCGCATAAAAGTTGAACAGAATTGGAGACACTTTATCAATTTGGAATGTCATTTACTGACAAGGGTCAAATCTCACCAAAAAACTTCCGATACCTTTACCATCGGGAGTTTCTATGGCCAAAAAATTATTTTCATTCATCTTGTTTTTTTCATTTGTTTTTTTAACAGCCTGTGGTGAGTCTGGTGAGTTTGTCAGTGCCTTTGATCGCACAGTGGATGATAGTACTTCGCAAGGGAGTGTTGTTGCAGATGATGAAGATGCGGCCACTCGTGAGCCCGCAAGTGAAGAAGAAGACGTCGTAGAGGAAGAACCGCAAGAGGGTAGCATCTCGCTTTTTGAAAAAGTCCTAGCTAACTCTGACGTCTCCGAAGTGGCTCTCAATAACGCTTTTGAATACTACGATGAGAATCATGAAAATATTGATAACCAAGAGTGGATCACCATTTTTGATATCGGCCAACACTCTGGCAACCGACGCATGTATATAATCAATATGGAAACAGGATATGTTTCGGCCATTCATACAGCCCATGGTTCAAACTCCGATCCTGATAACGATGGCTACGCCACAAAGTTTTCCAACATCAACAACTCTCACCAGTCGTCCCTTGGTTTTATGCTCACCGCTGAGACTTACTATGGTAAACATGGTTTGTCTCTACGGATGGATGGGCTTGAGGACCGGAACTCAAAAGTTCGTCCACGGGCGATCGTGATTCACGGAGCTTCTTATGTAAACCCTAACTACAATCAAATGGGGCGCAGTTGGGGGTGTCCGGCAGTCTCTGATGCCAACCGAGATTGGGTTATCAACAGAATCAAAGAAGGTTCACTGTTTTACATCTTTCACGAGGATCATGACTCTTAACCCAAAGGCGTGGATCAGGGAGGCGCTAAAGTTTCTCGTCACTTCTCAAAGGAAGCTGGCTCGTTCTTCTGGGTTTTCTTTTTAAAAAATAGAAACCAAAGCAAAACATCTAAAACCCTTTCGTATTTCATTAGCCTTTAAAACGAGCTTCACAGCGGTGGGCGTCGTATGGAGCAAAGCGGTCAGAAAAGTCTTCTCGTTCATGGGAAGAAAAAATCAAGAGCTCTCGTTCGTTGTTCGTTTTGATGCGACGGCCACTGCGATCGTAATAGTCAATTCGCCATTTGCCGCTGAGACTAAAGTGTCGACTGGTTTCATTCTTAACTATAATGTGGGCTTCACGATCGCCGTGATCCATGTCACACAGCACAGAGAGTCGGTTGCCTTTATGATAAAAATAGTGGGGGCGGTACCCGGGGCGCCCACCGTTAATGCCCCCGTTGATGGTATCGCGAACCACGCCGATTTTTTCTTTTTCCAGTTCATACTGCTGGCGCTGTCTCTCTCGAGCCAATTCCATTTCTTCCCGTTGTCGTTTTTTTTCAAGGGCGAGTTTTTCTTCGTCAATCATTAGGGCGCGACGTTCGTTGTAAGATTTGGAGTAATTTGTCATCAGTTTGTCGCGAACAGAAGACGGGCATTTTTGCACTTTCGAAATTTCGCTGGACTTGGACGTTTTCGTTTTGGCATCTTCTTCGCCTTTGAGGAGCCAAAAAGCGGTGGTGCAATTGGTCTTCATTTGTTCACGGTAGGAACTCTTCAAAACCGCGAGCATGCTGTTGGCCTTGTTGCCACAGCGTTTTTTTACGTTCGGAGTTTTCATTGGTTCAAAGGCTTTAGCTTGAGATTGCCCCAGTTTTTCCATACGCCCTTCATTACAAAAAGCCTGATTGAAAGAGGAGTCGTAAATCTTTTTTGCCTTTGCTTGGTATTCGCTGTCTTGCAAACAGATTTTCATAGCCACAGAGTAATTGTTGGGGAATTCCTCTTTGCCCATTTGTCCATCTTCTGTACCCCATTTTTTAAAATTGAACTCGGAACAGTAATCTCTTTTTCCCTTTCCATAGCCGGCTTTAAAATCTTGCCGATAAAGACTGGTGTTGTAGGCTTCGAAATCGCGACAAACACTCGCCTGATCGGTGGATGCGTTGTTAACAGACTCGCCCTTTTGGGCGGCTTGATAGCCATGTTGGTAAGCCACGTTTTGAGCACAGATGCGTTTTTGTTTTCCTGAACATGCTGAGATTAGCAGCATCAAAATAGCCAATGGAACTAGGGTCTTAGACATAATCTCTCCTATTTTTCGTTCATTGAATCATATTAAATGGAAGAGGTGGAGTCTACTTGGACTATGACTGAATGGTCCATTTTCAGATGTAAATGCCCAAAGCTTGCGCCATCTTGACCCAGCGATGATCTGGCGCCACGTTACGGGCTGAGCCCATGATGTTTTCTAAGGAGACTGGGGTCACTTGGCCATTCTTAATGACCGCAGCTTTTCCCCATTCGCCTTTATGGGCCAATCGTGCGGCCACAATCCCCATCGCTGTGGTCAAAAAGCGATCGGTGGTGGATGGCGGATGCGATCTTTGCAAATGTCCGAGTACAACGTGACGAGCTTCCCAATTGATTTCTGCCTCAATCCATTTGGCCATTCGTTCACCGATGCCATAGTCGGCCACCATCACCGAAGCGCCACTTTTATCCAACTCTCGCTGCACGTCTTTTTCTAAGGTGGCTCCTTCACTGGCTACCACTATAATGCCGCGTTGGCTTTTATGTTTTTCTTTGAGGAATTTCTTGAAGTTATTGAGATTCAAAGGCCTTTCTGGAATTAAAATGGCATCGGCCATCGAGGCCATGCCGCCTCCCAAGGCGATCCAGCCAGCGGTACGTCCCATCGTTTCTATAATGATAATTCTTTTGTGGGCGATGGCTGTGGTACGTAAATCATCAATGGCTTCCGCGACCACCGAGCAGGCGGTGTCGTAGCCAAAGGTGGCATCAGTTCCTGGCAAATCGTTATCAATTGTTTTGGGAACGCCGATCAACTTCACACCTTTGATGGCTTGCAAACAACGGAAGGTTCCGTCACCACCGGCTACAATCAGACCATCAAGTTTTAAGTTGTCATAACATTTCTTGAACTCGTCTTCGCGTCCTTCGGTACCGGATCGGTTCGAGGTTCCAATGAGAGTTCCAGCAAACGCGTGTTGACCGCGCACGCGATCCAATGTGAGGGAGATGTATTTTTGCGCGTAGACACCCTCGAAACCGTCTTGAATTCCAATCACTTCATGCCCCAAGTTGATCAGGGTGCGTGATGCGGCTTCAATAATACCATTCAGGCCAGGGGCGTCGCCACCTCCTGTAAGGAGTCCAAATCTCATAATCAGAAGTTACCATATTGGAATTCAATGGTATGTCGATTTCTAAAACATCCCTGACCAAGGGGTAGTGTCGCTTCTCAACTGAACTTCAAGGCTGCACAAACGTCCAGTTCCGGTTAATCTTTTTCAATAGTCTAGCGTTTCAAGCCGATAGAGAGATTGCAAAAGATTGAAATTTAGGGGGCCCTTAATGGTCGTGCAGAAAAGAAATTTGGTTTTCATTTTACTTTTTATATTCATTTATTGGCAGCCTGTTTCGGCAAAGTCAGAAAAAGAAAAGGCGATGAAGGTCATTAAACAGATCAAGAGAGATCGGGCCCGAATTGCCAAGTATAAGAAGAAAGACGATAGTCTACGCGAAATGGCCGTGCGAAAAAATAAAATAAAATTGCAAGAGGCTCAGCTGCAGTCGGTCTATAGCGATCAATATGCAAAAGAAGCTGAAAAAAGAATTAAAAGAGTCGCAATGGAGCTATCGAAATCTAAAACGGTTCGAGATTGGGTGAATAAAACAGCGAAAAAAAATCGACTGAATCGTCGCATGCATTTTTCAAAGTATATGAATCATAAACTTCCAAAATTCTACAAAGGAAAGTATTCAATTCACTTGTATTCAGAAAACGAGAAGAGGGGTGGTCTCACGGTCACGTTGTTTCCATCGAAATCTGGTTTGCAGTATATTGTGAACAATCGAAATTTAACCCGTAAAAAGCGAGAAAGTTTTAGCACTTGGCAAAAAAGAGTCGGTGCAATTCTGCGAAAAAAGCAGAATGCTCTATTGGAACTCTTGATCCCAACGGCCCATGCTTTTGATTTCAATAGTGACTCTTTATACATCAACATGATGGGCCTTTCACTGAATGACGGATGGGAAGACCAAACTTACCGAGAACAGAATTACGGTTCAGAGGAGTTTGAAATGCTAGTCAACGACGCCGTCATACAGCGGGATTTTTTTGGTCTCCGTTGCGAGTCAAATCGATCGGCTCGGTTTAATGCGAACCTAGGTGGGCAAGAGGTCCCAGTTCAGGTGGCCCCGCAAAGAAATCAATCCGGAATGCTTGAAATGACTTTCGCTAACCCACAAAACCCAAACCAAGCGGCTGGAACTCTTCATGTTCGATCGGATGGGCGTCATTCTTACATTACTGTGCCTGACTCGGAAAGAAAATATCCTTCAGAAGCCATTCCAGGGACAATGAATGCATTGGTAAATGGTCAGCCTATACCAACTATCAATCATGGGATTTTTGATGGCTCTGGGGCAAGACCCGATGCCGGCGATGTTGTATCGAGTGTGGCCAATCTTCGTGCTTGTGCCGCAGCTCATGCCGCCGGAATCACTCCGTCTTGCGATGTTAACTCCAGCCCTTCAGAGTATAGAAGCTGTATGGCTGAAAATTATATGCAAAGTGATCTGGCAGCCGAGGGCTTTTCAATTGGAGGGCTTTTTGGTGGGGGGCCGAGCGGTGGACTTTCTGAGATGGATCGAATGGCCGCCGTTAATGCGAAGCTTCAGCTTCTTGAAAGTTATGCTCGCTATCCAACAGATATGATTTCTACTGGGGGGTATCCTGGTCCCAATCACTATGTCACGGTGTCGCCCTACGGTCCTGGAACGGACACGGTACGGGCTATATTGGCCCAAGGGCAAGGGGATGAGCTCTATCACTCGCAAGTGATAGACTGTTTTGAAAGTTCCTTACAATCAAAACCTTGCAGCGGGGATCAACTGCCTCAAGAGGTACGTGATCGTATCAATCATTTCGCAACGCCACTACGGCGGAATGGAACTTTTCCAGACCAAGTTCCTCCTTCTCAGTTGCAAGCCGAAGCTCGGCAATTGCTAGAGTCGGCACCTGAGGCTTGTCGTGGTCTTATGCCAGAAGAGCGGCAAAGGGGTTTGGAAGATTATGTCACTTTAGAGCAACAACAAACATCTGGAGCTCGAGACTTGGTTCCAGATCTGGATCAAATGACAGCAGGAGCGGATGTCGGATTGGCCTGTTGTGGAAACGCCCAATGCCGGGAGGCACTCAATGGTGTCGATCGTGGTGGGACATTCAGCTTAGGCACAGCCACGAGCCAGTAGTTGCTGGTGGGTAGTGGTAAATCCAATTCTAATGGAGAACTCTTGTGAGTCTTTTCTTGCGTTGGCTTTTTCTATTCTTTTTTTCACTTACAGGTTTTATCCCTGTTGGTCAGGCCGAAGTCACAGCGCCGGGGGCTGGTGAGGCTTCAGTTTCACCTCGCTGTGAAGCCGATGTGGCTCGCAACCGCGAAATCATTGCGAACTGTAATGCCAATTGGTCGAACTGGGGCATCGATCCGCAACCACCGGCCAATGAACTCCGGTCGATGGATGAATGCAACAGTGGTGTGATTTCCTCTGGAGGGAATTTTTTAAGAGGCTGTGCTAGTGCAGTTGCAGCACCTTTTGTGTTTGTTGGAACATTAGGGGCTCTTGGCATAGCCCATCTGGCCACCCAAGAAGACACCAACTCGGATCGTTACATCTTTGCCAATGGAACCCAGCAAGAAATCCTGGCTCGGTTAGCGGAAAACTGGATGATCGAAAATTGTGGGTTAGGATCGGTGCGCGAAGCCGAGTTTATAGATCAAAACTGTGGATCTCGAGCGGAAGATCATATCGAGGGAAGTCGCGATTGCAATCCGTTTTTAGAGCAGTTGCGAGAGCAGCAAGCGTGCCGGCGAACGTCTGAAACCCGGCAGGCCTATCGAGAAGCCAGCCTCGGTCTAGAACGACAGGCTTCTGTAATTTTTAGTGAACAGCAAGAGATTAATAGAAATCGAGAGAATCACGAAAGCGCTGTTCGAGAAATCCAACAGGACTGTGGTGTCCACATCAATCCTTATCGACGAAATATTATTGCTCGCTTTGGAACGGTTCAATCATTAACTCGTGAGATGATTCATCAACTTCAGCCCAATGCAGAGAACGTCAACGCTTTCAATGACTGTGTGCAAAACCATCCAAGCAGCAACGAAGAAATTGTACAAAGTTTAATGCAAGAGAGTTCGGGTTTGATTGATGCGGCGGTTTCTGAATATGAGTCTTTCAGTTGCTATAATGCCACCATCCGCAACGAACTGTATTGTGATGTGGCAGCAGTGGTGTTATCGGGAGGAACATTAGCGGCTAAATCTTTGACCCGTTTGGGAAGACGGGGGATCGCAGGGGCACTGCCAGATGCTAGCGATGTGGCTGGAGCATTAGTTCGATTCCGACAGAATCCTGATTTTGCAAACGTCATTGGGACAGCTCGAGAGGCCTTAGGGAGAGAGCTGAGCGACCAAGAACAGGCAGCACTGTATCGAGCCCACCTTGTTGGTCGAGGGCAACCGGGTGCGGATGGAACGCCGGCCGTTGTTGGGAATTACACCGAAGCACAAATTCGTGAGAAGACTCGAATACTCTCTGAGACTTTTGAAACTCCTGCAGAACGACGACTGCTTTTGGAAAGTGGAGCCGCCGGAGATAACAGTCTCGCCACCGAAATGTTTCGCGACGCTTGGAGGTCCAACGATTTCTCTGGTGACTTGCAGTTCGCCTCCGCCGAGTTTTCTCAAGCCGACGGGTCGGTGGCTCGTCTTCCTGTTCGAATTCTAGAAAGAAACGAAGATGGGAGCTTAGAAATTCTCACTCAGGGAGCCGACGGGCAGTTGGTAAGAATGACGTACCCAAGGGACAGCTTACGAAGTGTACGACTCTCGGGAGCATCAAGAGAGTTTTTTCAAGGACAGATACGAGAACGCTTTGATACTCTGGCGAGTTCGGGACAAAACATTACTGTGACGTCCCTGTCAGGGAACACCTATCAAGGAACTTCCGGTGGAATCATCCGCATGGGAGACAGTGATGTTTTGGTTCTGCGCAATGCCGCGGGTGAAGAGCAATTGGTTCGTTTGGATCGATTGAATTTGGAATCGGCTCGTCAGGTTGAGACTCCGAGTGGACCTAGGCCGGGGCAAGGAAATCCTATTGCAGCGAATGCTCCGCCGCAATTTCGCGATGTTGTCGACGGCAGCAGTGTCTCGATCAATTCGCGCAGTGGGAACACCTACACCGGTGTTTATGAAGGTGTTCACGAATTGAATGGTGACCAAATCTTGGTTCTACGCCAGCCTGACGGCCAAGTGGTTTCACTGAGGATGGATCGTTTGGATCCAGAAACTCTTCGCAGCTTAGGAGTTTCGCCCGAAGTGAGTGCACGGGGCCCCCCTGGTCTTGCGCAACCACGAGCAAGAATCGTTGAGGAGTACACTGCAAGTTCGGGGGCGCGAGTTTTTGCAAGTTATGAAGACCCGGCCTACACTAGCTTTCTGTCTCAATCGATTAACAATGTTTGGGAGCGAACGGGTTTAAATCCAGCCACTTTTGATCCAAACAATCCGGCCCAACGAGCGGCCCTTTTTGATTCTTGGCGTGATGATATTGTTCCAACGATTGAAAGCCGCCATAGCGGCCCCGAATACGATGCAATTCGAAATCGAATCATCAACACGGGAGGCAATAGAGCCAGTGTCGGCGATATTGTGGCCAACCAAGCCGCCGTTTGTCGTGAACTTTCGATTTGCGCCAATGGTTTATTTGCTGAATACGGAATTCAAGCCCGAGTCGTTACCGGAAGTCTAGAAGGAGCACTTGGACATGGTCGTCATGCATGGATTGAACTTTACGATCCCCACACGGATCGTTTGTTGGGGATAGTCGATAGTAACTTTACTCGATCCTTCCATCCCTCATATGAGGATTATCAGCGTCACGTTCAAGGAACTGTGACTCCCGAAGTTCGAACAGTTATTGCCGAACCCATTCACTACTAATCAGTTACTGAAATCCATCAAATAGGCCACACCCAGTTTGCCGAACTCTTCAATTTGTTTCGGGCTATTGATATTATCCATGACATCTTCACCGGTGTGAATCTTGCGATTAAAACCAAAAGGGTCTTCGGTTGGAAAGGCCACGGGAAAGCCTTGTTTGGCCCACGAGGCGTGGTCGCTGGAACCAAACAGAAGGTAACCGGATGAGCTGGGGATCGTGTTGTAGTTTTTCACCAGTTGCCTCAACTGAGATGACAAACTGGAATCGGTTCCGTTGCTGACAAATGTGATCTTTGCATTTCCATTGGCAAAAGCGTTCATGTCGAATTGTACCATTGAGATGACTTTTTTGTTTTGTTTCCTGAAGCTTTCTGCGATCTCTTGCGAGCCCACCAGTCCGATCTCTTCGGCAGCGTAGCCGTGGATTTCGATGGTTCTTTGTGGACGAAAACCCGATTCCATCAGAACGCGAAACACTTCCATATTGGTGGCGGTGCCAGACGCATTGTCGTCGGCTCCGGGTGAGAACGCATGGTTGGACTGATTGATCGAATCAATGTGACTTCCTAGAATCACATACTCGTCAGGCTGAGTTTGGCCTTTGATACGAACGACAATGGATTTTTGCGGAGAACCTTGGTGGTCGAAAAGCTCCACCTCGATATCGTTACGGTCGGCGGGAACCAAAGATTGATAAAGCTGTTGCAGCTTTTCACCGGCGTTCATTCCTTTGTTGTCGCTCTCATAGCGAGTCTCCCAAGACACCATCGTTTCCATGGTCTGTAGGATATTATCAATCTTTACCTTTTGAGCTGTACTGGCAATGTCGCTACGGTAAGGGCCAACCTCTTGCTGAGCCGACCGCTTTTCCATCACAATGGGCTCTGGCGAAAGTTTCTGCATCAATCCGCAAAAATGCCCTCGCTGATGGGCCTGCTGACTGATGGCTAGAAGTTGATTCTCGTTGCGTATTTCTAGGATTAAAAACTCACCCGGTTTTTCGGTGATCACCTTGGCGTTATTGTAAAACCAAGGATGATTGTGGGCACCCGGAGGCAATTGCAGAAAGTAGTAGTCGTAACTGACGAAATTGGTGAGAGGAGACTTTAATATATAGTCGTTCTCAGTTTCATGAATCACCCATTGCGCGTCGATCTGAAAGGGACCGAGCTGGTTCTTCGGAACAATTTGAAATTCCGGCACCGGTCTTTCAGCGAATAGAAAAGAAAAACTGGCCACAATAGTTAATAAGATATTGATTATCATATAGATCCCCCCACGAGATGCTGAAACTATCATCACCTAGGACAACTGTCCTGGTAAGTGAAATTACCTAAAATGGGCCATGGTCCTGAATATGGTTGAGCTCTGACAGTAAATTAAGCGCCCTAAAATTGAGCAGCTTGATCGCAGAGGCTTGACAGTTTGCTTACTGAAAGAGATAACCAATTCTTCTGATTGGTCTCTTGGCGCAGTTGGTAGCGCGTCTCCTTGACATGGAGGAGGTCACTGGTTCGAGCCCAGTAGAGACCACCATTTTAATCCAAGCGCAGAAAATGCCATTAACCTTGGCAAACAAATGATTCAATTTTATTAATGAACATATTGACTGATGATATAGTTATAGAACGCCTGGTGAGCTGGGTTATCAAATTGATTTTTAAACTGATTTAGCCAGATGTAATCTTCAAGGATTATATTTGTTGGCCGCAAAACTTTCACATTCAGGTATTTGTTATTGTCTATTATGTAACTGGGAACCACGCCGACTCCAAGTCCTGTGTTGACAGTTTCTAGCAACATCTCGGCTGAAGAGGCGTAGATTTTAGGGCTAATTTTTCTGATTTTCTTGCCAAAATGCCAGCGAATCCATCTAGGCAACAACTGGTGATTTGGGTAATATTCTATGCTTGGAAGTGAAAGCAAACCTTCAAGAGTTTTAGCTTTTGCAGCCATGCTTGCATGAGCAACTAAGACAAGCTCCTGTTTAAATATTTTAAGTGACTCGATCTCTTTTCTTCCTTTATGGGAAAAAATGGAAAAATTGAGATCTAACAATCCCTCTTCAAGTTGATTTTGCAGTTTTGTCGGAGAGTTGAAAACATACTTGAATTTTACGTCGGGAAATTTTGCAGAAAAGCTCCTAACTTTTGGGACCAGTTCTTTTTTTGCAAACTCATAATAAGAGCCCACTCGGACCAAGCCTTCGATATTTTTGCCCTTGTTCGCGATATTACTGAAGACTGCCTGTAAAGAATTGTGATAAATTTCAAATTCTCTTGATAGCTCGGACGCTTCTTTTGTGGGAAAAAGGCGCCGACCTTTTCTCTGAAATAATGAGATGCCCACTTGATGTTCAAGCGTTGTCATTGCTTGACTGATGGCCGATCGAGTTAAACCCAATTCTTCAGCGGCGGCCTTATAACCACCTCTTTTAACAACAGCGTTAAATGCTCTCAATTTATTTAAGTCGACATTGTTTAGATTCATTAATCAATTTGTTTAGTATATTTAGTTTTACTAATCAATTGAAATTATGGATTAATAGGCAAACGGAGGCATAAATGACATTGAGCCAGAGAATAAAAGAGAATATTGACGACCTGCAGTTACTGAATCATCCATTTTACCAAGCCTGGTCTGATGGAAGCTTGAGCCGATCAACATTGAAAGAATACGCAAAACAGTATGCGTTTCATGTGAAGGCATTTCCTCGTTATATCAGCGCGACCCATTCAAAATGCGACGATGCCGATGCACGAAGAGTCTTGCTTGAAAACCTAAATGAGGAAGAAGGCAGGGGTAACATCCCACATCCAGAGCTGTGGATTCGTTTTGCTGAAGGGCTCGGTGTCTCTCGAATAGACATTGCTCACTCGCCCCCTAGGACATCAATTTCAAATTTAATTGATACTTTCATGGATTCAGCTAATTCTTCTTTTCCTGAAGGGCTAGCTTCTTTTTATACATACGAGTCTCAAGTTCCAGAAATAGCCACAACTAAAATAAAGGGGCTCCGAGAACTTTACAATATTAGTGACAAACGCACTTTGTCTTTTTTTCTTGTTCACGAAACTGCGGATGTGGCACACCGCGAGGAATGCGAACGGATTATTGATAAATTCTCAGCTGCAGAAACTGAGGGTGTATTGAAATCATCTCGACGGTCCGCCCAGGCCTTATGGGACTTCCTAACCGACATGTATGAGTTTGAGAATGCAGCCTGATCCCAACAAAGCGGTTCTAAGCGTTGTCGACTACATAACTTTGGTACACTTGGGCTGTACGGAAGAAGAACGCAAAAATGCACAAGAGGTCAGATTTTCGGTGGATGTTTACTTGGACGAAAAACTGTTAGCAGAGAGATCTGACTCTTTAACTGATACCATATGTTACACTCAGATATGCGAAAAAATTCAAGAACTTGTTGAGGGAAAAGAGTTTAACCTAGTCGAATCTCTGGCAAGGCAAACTATAGATTTTATTAAAGACCAGCTTAATCTCCCATTGTTGAGGGTTTGGGTACATAAAGTTTCTCCCCCAGTGAATGGTCTTCATGGTGGCGTCAAATATGCTTGCTCAAGTTGGGTCTAAAAAACTCATTGGCATTGGTTCTAATATTGAACCTCGGAGAGATTTCATCAGGTCTGCACTTGAAAAGATGGAAGAGTACTGCCAGATCATCAATATTTCCCCGGTATACGAGACCGCCGCTTTGACTATTGAAGACTCCAGTCAGGATTGGAATTTACCTTTCTTAAACCTAGTGGCTGAAATTGAGTTTCCCGGTACTGTTCTGGACTTTTTAACGCTTCTAAAGGGCACCGAAGTCTGCTTGGGACGATTAGAAAACGCTAAATGGGCTCCTAGGGTTATCGATCTTGATATCTTATTTTGGGGGCAAGAAACTTTTAACAAGACCAATCTAAAAGTTCCTCATCCTGAGATAGAAAAAAGAAATTTTGTTCTTGCCCCATTAAAGGATCTCATTCCTTCTCTGGCTGTTGATGTGAGGAAGACCTCGAATCATTTGACACAAATCATGGGCATAGTGAATCTTACTAGAGATTCATTTTCTTGCGATGGAGTTCTTGATTCTGAAAAAAAAATCAATGATCGGCTTCAAAAAATGGAAAGTCTAAGCCTACAAATCATAGACATTGGAGCCGAATCGACTCGACCTAATGGCTGCGCGATAGATGCAATAGAAGAAATTAGTCGACTGGTTTCGACGTTAGAGTTCATAAAACATCGAAGAAGAAAAAATAGACTCTTCCCTCGTTTGAGCCTAGACACGAGACATTCCAAAACAGCAAGATGGGGAATTAAAAATGGAGTAAACATCATTAATGATGTGAGCGGAATGCAGGATAAAGACATGTTGGAGCTCCTTGCCGATGGCGAAACCGAGTACGTTCTTACGCATAGCCTTAGCGCTCCGGTTG
The DNA here is from genome assembly GCA_965368905.1 of uncultured Bdellovibrionales bacterium. Lineage (GTDB taxonomy): Bacteria > Bdellovibrionota > Bdellovibrionia > Bdellovibrionales > JAGQZY01 > JAGQZY01. The sequence goes on from CBDUOS010000032.1 coordinate 13,297, forward strand.
ATCCCTCACAGAATATAGAAGGCGATCCGATTGACACATTGGTTTCATGGCTTGAAGACCGGCTATCTGATCTGGATAGAAGAAATATAAATCTAGATAGAATTTATTTTGACCCTGGTATCGGGTTTGGGAAGACCATGAATCAGTCTCTGAAAATTCTAAAAAATATTGAAGTTTTCAATAAATATCCCGTTAGAATTTTAATTGGACATTCTCGAAAGAGGTTCATGAGCAATTTTGCCTCAAAATCACCTCAGGAAAGAGATTTTGAAACTCTTGGAATCAGTATGCATCTTATATCTAAGGGCGTTGACGTTTTAAGAGTTCATAACGCAGAACTCCATCTACGAGCAATTCGAGGGTTCAATCATGTTGCAAGTTGAAGCAATAAAAACAGAAGTATTCTCGGAAGAACACGATTTGCTCCATTTTTTGGAAACGAGTCTTCAAGGGAAAAGCCTCGAGGGTCATATACTAGCAGTAACATCAAAAATTGTGAGCTTATTTGAACATAGATGTGTTTCAAAGTCTGAAGTGGATAAGGAAGAGTTGATTCGCAAAGAAGCCGATCATTACTTAGGTAAGGTTGCCTATGACTGCCACTTAACCATTAAATTTGGTCAGCTTATTCCCTCTGCAGGTATAGACGAATCAAACTCTATCGACGATTCGTACATACTGTATCCTTTAGACCCATTTTTGAGTGCTCATAAGATACAAAGAACATTAAAGGATAGGTATAATCTCGAGAATTTTGGCGTAATTCTTACCGACTCTAGAACTCAACCACTTCGCAAAGGAGTGACGGGTACAGCACTTTCTTACTGTGGTTTTGAAGGAATAAAAGATCAAGTTGGAGACAAAGATTTATTTGGACGAGAGTTGAAGATGACAAAAATTAACTTGGCTGATGCGCTGGCTACGTCCGCTGTATTAATGATGGGCGAAGGGGCCGATTGCTGTCCGCTGGCTCTCATCAAAGCGTCCGTAGAATTTAACAACTTTGCTGATCCTAAAGCCATCTTCATGGATTTAAAAGAGGATCTCTATTGGCCGATCATAAAGGTATTATCCCATCAAATTTAGTGATGGTGGTGCCCATCAGTATCGCCATGCTGATGATTATGAAGCTTTTGCCCCGTTCGCTTAAGAACGTCCTGCCGATAAGAATCGCTGTTATTGTAGTATTTTTTGCAGCGATCGGGAACGCTGGTGAACTCTTGGTTTTGGCAAAACAGTCGCAGCCCTGCGAAGGTTTCTCCGACACGATATCTTACCGGATGCATAAGGTAAGGAAATCTTGGGCTGGCGGCTGCTCCTGCATCTGAAAAAGATTGGTAGGGCTCATTCACACCCGTTGTAAAGTTGTTGGGGTCGGAGTTTGGGCCGGCAATGTACATCGAGTAAGATTTGGCAAAAATGTCGTCATGTAAGTCGCGACCACCACAGGAGGTGATGGGCTCTCCATTGAGGATGTTTCTCTCTATGCCAAAATAATCGGTATTGGTTCTTTGCGCGCAGTCCTCGTTTAGATTAATCATAATGTAGTCATCTTTCATAATGTTAGAGAGGTGTCGAATATTCTCTTCGCTCCAATCCTTTACATTGTCGAGAGAGTCATAGCGTTTAATATTTTTTGCTAGGCGATTGTAGACAGCGGCCTTGTGGTGACTAGGACCATCAAAGATCTCTATCAAATTAGAATTTCTTTTTATAGGTGATTGGCCACGGCCTGAGAAAAGAACTTGGGTGGTGTCATGGAGGGCGACATTGACCAGTTCGGCTCGTCCTGCTCGGTCCACCTTTTTATGAATGTGGTTGTGGGTTCCGGGTACTTTTCTCCATAGATAACTTTGAGCCGCCACACCGTAGAGTCCAGATTTTAAACCGGCTTTTTCAGTGTCGATTTCAATAACAATAGACATAACATTTACATTGCGAATGCCATTGGTTGCAAACTGATTGTTAATAATGCCGTTGGAGGAAATGGTTCCAAAGCGATTGTTGTAAAAAACAACATCATTGAAAACTGGAATTGAAATAAAGAAGGGGTCAGCCTTTTTGCCCGCAAAAACTTTTCCAAACGAGAAGTGATGTGCCCAACGAGAATCGGCGTGAACACTGTCTAAAACTTTACCACTTGCGTTCGTAAATTGGCAGGTCACACCGACATGTTGAACGATCGGTATATGTCCACGATCTGCAACGCATTCGATTTTTAGAGCCAACTGATGCTCGATCTGAGTGTTGTTATGAGATTGGGTGGCTTCTTTTTTGCAGTTAGCATCGGAGGGATCCGAACATACTAAGTTCAGTGAATGAATCTGCATTTCAAACTTTGACCTTGGATCAAACTCAACCCCTGGTAGGACTCCTGAGGATGCATTCATTACCAAAGTTAAAGAATCAGGGTCCTCAGGACTTGGAAACACATAGATTCCAGCCAGATCAGCCGCCAACTCGTTAAGAGTTGGACCATCAATATGATCATCCGCGATTACCCCGGCGGGAAGAAAAAACATAAGGAGTAGTAGAACTTTAAATTGGCTCACAAGGCCCTCTCTTTCGCTTGCTTGGCTTTGAATCATTAACTATGCATATTCAGGGCCATTTCAATAGCAAAGCTAAGTTTATGTAAAAAAGTGGTGTTAAAGGTTCAGAAGTTAACTCTTTGTTATTAACTGAAACCTTAAAGAAGATTGTTTTGCGGGAGTTTTGGGAGTGCGGGGTTAACATTGTAAAGGCCGAAAAATGGTCAATACAAAGATCCAGTGAATCAGTAGTTCAAATTAATACATCCTAAGATTCAATATAGGACAAACTAATATTTTAGAGCAACTGTCCGATATAAAAAACTGTTGGACAACTTAACTCAAGGAGCCCCTATGAGAAACAGAATTCTTTCTTTGATGATCACAATTCCATTTATTGCATTGACGGGATGTGAAGACAGCAATAGCGATTCAGCCACAGAATCTGGAAAGGCCATTCCTGACATTTCCGCTTCGTGCAGCACAACGACCAGTGCTGAATGTGATACAGCCAGCGATGGAGATCTTTTCTATATGGTTTGGACAACAGACACCTGTGACAATTTTGGCGGTGAGACGATCAATGTCTTTAATACGCAACCCGCGTCTTGCACCACGGGCAACTGTGCGTCAGCTAATGTTGGTGTTTGGTTGGATAACGACACGGAGATGGTTGCTACCACTATACCTGTTACAGCAACCACAGCTGTCGTTTGGATGGATCTAGTAGACAATGGCGTCAACAACGATGATGGCCCTAATTCAGGTGATGTCTTATGTTGTTTGGAGGATCAAGCTGGCGCAGCCGTTTTAGATGACTCGAACTGTGCTGAAATCCCCGCACCTTAGTATTGATTCAAATTGAAACATTTCTGAGCGATTTCCATTCTGGTATCGCTCTTTTTTAGGGTGCGAGCCTATAAGGCTAAGAACCTGTTACAATAAAGTAAATGGAACGACTATTGTGGGAAAGCTTTTGAAATCCATATTTTTAGGAGTCATGCTAGTAACCAGCCTGGTCTTGTACCAGAACTGCGGCTCGCCTTCAGAGAAGGCTGGCGGCACTACGTCGACCAGCTTCAATACCAGTAGTTTTGAATCTTTGGTGGCCTACGAAGACAATTTGCACCAGATGCTCACCACCAATTGTTCCAGTTGTCATCGCACTCAAGAGTCACCACTTTTTGCAGACTCCGATCCTCAAACCGCCCACGATCAATTAATCAACCAAAGTTTGGTCAATTTGGGAAGCCCTGTGGACTCGCGATTGGTGGTGGTCGTAGCTCGTGGACACGAAACGGTTCCTGGTTTTTTAAAAGATTATCTGAGCGATGCCATTGCCGGTTGGGCAGACGACCTAAGGAGAGCCGGACAAGTTGATGACGGGGATGGCGGACCGGTGGGCCCGGAACCCGAAGTGGACCCAACCTTTAGCTCGATCAATCGTTATATTTTGCGTCCGAAATGTTTGAAGTGTCATTCTCCAAATGGCATTCGACCACGGGAGGACTATAGCAGTTACCAGAGCACAATCAGTACGGGTGGAGTCAATTCTGGAAATGCTAACTCGAGCCGACTCTATTTAACATGTGCCGATGGTGGCATGCCCGACGACGCCGCACCGTTGAACGACAACCAGCTTGGGGCCATTCGAGACTGGATCAACGCCGGGGCTCCGAACAACTGAACCATTTTGTATCAAAATCAAAATTCTATTTTACAAAAAATTATATCAAATTGATATTTCATTCATACTTTTGGTAATTTAAACCGATAGACTTATTGATGAAATGCACGTTTGTGGAAACCACCTCAGCTTACAAGACACTTGTTCTTGTTTGCAAGACTCTCTTGAGTTTTGCTCTACTTCTTTTTGCTCAAAACTCTTATTCTCAAATGGACTCTGACTTTTCAGGAGGCGGCGCCATTCGCGTCGGTGATTCCACCACGACCTGTGATGTTAATGCCACCGGTGCCATTCGCTTCGACGACAGCGCGGCCGACACTTTGGATTATTGCGATGGCTCCAACTGGCTCAGTATCTTAACAAGTTCAATTGGTGGAGGAATCGTCAACAATGGAAACTCCTTGTCAACGCCAATGGTGATCGGAACCAACGATTCCAATTCGCTCTCTTTTGAAACCAATGGTTCCACGCACATGACCATCGATACTTCTGGGAATGTGGGCATTGGTACAACAACACCCACGTCGGCCCTTCAGGTTTCAGGGACCTTACCTACAAAACTGATCATTGAAGACTCTACATCAACAGGATATAAAACTGTACTAAACCTACGCAGAGAAAACTCCAGTGGCGTCGGTGGAGACACAATGGGAAGCCACCTCAATTTCGAATTTGAAGGAGGCACCGAAGGCTCAACGATCTACGGTGCTAGGTTTTCAAATCGTCGTCAGGGTGACTTTGAATTGTTTGTAAACGATGGTGGCACATTGGAGCAGAAACTCGCAGTGAATGCAGATAATTTTTCAATTATGAACAGCAACGTGGGAATTGGTACAGATGGTCCTGCTGTCGAACTCGACGTTCACACTGGATCGATCAATGCTGCTCAAATTTGTGATGAAGACAACGCCAACTGTTTGGATTTGTCAGCGGGTGCTGCTGGGGCTACCGACCTTGACGGCTTGAGTGATGTTATCACTGACTACACTTACAATAATATCTATGTTGGAAATGGTGTTGGAGTAAATGCAACGACCGGAGCTCATGATAACACAGGCCTTGGCTATGGCGCTCTCTCAAGTTTAACTACAGGTGATCGGGTTACGGCAATCGGAACAGACGCTGCAAAACTCAATGATGCGGGTATTGATATAACAGCAATTGGTTACAGGGCTCTCGAGAAAAATACAGGGAATAATAACACCGCAGTGGGTTCTGGTGCAGCTATCGATCTTACAACTGGTTGGGGAAATACAGTTATGGGCTATAATGCTTTTGGTGGAGGTGCTAATGGCAGCGTTAATACTGTAATCGGCCAAGATGCTTTGAGCGTTGCTAGCACTCCTGATTTTAATGTAGCCATAGGAGACTCAGCACTAAAGAATCTTAGAGGGGATCATAACGTTGCTGTTGGTAATGATGCTGGTAATGGTGCCTTTAATTATGCTTACAACAACGTTTTTATTGGTTATCAGAGTGGCTCCAATCGCACAACTGCCGACAACAATATTATGATCGGTTACCGAGCCGGTGATCTTACTACCGATGGTGATAACAATATCATAATTGGGTACGATGTCGATGCTTAATCAGCCACAGCTTCAAACGAACTGAACATTGGAAACGCAATATATGGTAACCTTTCTTCTGGATATGTTGGGATTGGAACAACGATTCCTGATACTACGCTGGCGGTTGAGGGAGCGATTCGTTCTGCAGCCTCTGTAATTAATGCTACGGCAACTGTGGATTTTTCTACGGGAAACCTTCAGCATACGACATCTAGTTGCGGCGCCTTTAATCTTCACAATATGAAAGATGGTGGCTCTTATACATTTGCTGTTCAGGGCGCGACTTCGGCCACTTGCTCTTTTTTGGCATACTCCGATGCTGGAACAACATCTTTAACAGTTCATATGCCAACAGACCACGGAGCTACGGTAGCTTCAAAACATACTCTTTATACTATCTTAGTTATGGGAACACATGCTTATGTGGCTTGGATGCCAGGACTATGATTTCCATAGACTTAAGAAAGCTACTGGCTTTTACAATTTTTTTAGCCTGTTACGCAACTGCGGCACAAACCATTCCGGTTGCATTCTGGAGTAAAAGAGGGGCACAACTTCCATTAACTATGTCTTGGAAAACAGACAACCCAGGAACTTCGGCAAACAACCAAGTGACTCTTCCCTTGGTCAATGGAGCTAGTTATAATTTTACCGTGGATTGGGGAGATAGTACTCAAAGCACTGTAACTGCCTATAATGATCCCGATATCACTCACACCTATGCAAGCATTGGAACATATACAATTTCAATAACAGGGACTTTAGGGCAACTTTATTTTAATAATACCGGCGATAAGGACAAAATTCTGGATGTCACTCAGTGGGGAAGTATCAAATGGTCGTCCATGCACAGGATGTTCTTTGGATGTAGCAATCTGCAGGTGACTGCAACAGATGCTCCCGATCTTTCATTAGTCACTGATATGAGTTATATGTTTTATAATACACCGGCCTTTAATGGGGATATCAGTTCGTGGAATACAGCGACTGTCACTAATATGAACTTCATGTTTTATATGGCATATGCCTTTAATCAGAATATCGGCTCATGGAATACAGCGGCTGTCACTTCTATGAACGGTATGTTTGGAAATGCTACATCCTTTAATCAGAATATCGGCTCGTGGAATACAGCAGCTGTCACTAATATGACCGGCATGTTTCAACATGCTACATCCTTTAATCAGAATATCGGCTCATGGAATACAGCGGCTGTCACTGATATGGACCACATGTTTCACAGTGCTTCATCCTTTAATCAGAATATCGGCTCGTGGAATACAGCAGCTGTCACTGATATGAAATACATGTTTGACAGTGCTACATCCTTTAATCAGAATATCGGCTCGTGGAATACAGCAGCTGTCACTGATATGAGCCGCATGTTTAAAGATGCTACATCTTTTGATGGGGATTGTAGCGGGTGGGATGTCAGTGCTGTTAGTTCCTCTACACAGTATGATAATGGTGCCATAGCTTGGCAGGCTATCAATAAACCGGCTCTTTAGCCGAAACAAGAGTTCAAAGAGCGGGTTCAAACTCTCGAACAAAGATTGCAGAGAGTCGAAGAGCTTCTTAAGCAAAAATAATCCTTAAATCTCAGCAGAATCTGGTACGACGCTCTGTGAAAGCTTCGCCTAGGGCCGTTATGACAACAAAATGAATGCCTTCTTGCATCTGTCATAGTAACCTCGATGGCTCTAAAAACCCATTATCTAAGGATTTTTAATATGACCAGAATTATTATCACAGTTTTGCTCGTTTGTTTGGGAGGCCCGCTGATGGCATTTTCAAAAAAGCCCGTAACCGAAAACCCTGTTTACAAGTCTTGGAGCGGGGATTACCAAGGTCTTCCTCCTTTCAGTGAAATTGAAGTGGACGACTTCAAGCCAGCTATCGAGCACTCAATGAAGGTAGCACTCGAAAAGTACCAACAGGTGGCCGACGTCAAAGAGGCTCCCACTTTTGACAACACCATGGTTCCTATGGAGAAGATCTCTTTAGATCTAGATCGTGTGATGATCCTGTTTTCAATTTGGAACTCCAACTTGAGCAACGATGAGGTGCAAGAGGTTGAAAAAGAAATGGCACCGAAGTTTGCCGAATTCTACGACCAAGTGGTGCAAAACAAAAAACTCTTTGACCGCATCAATGCATTACAAAAAATGGAGAAGAAGAAGGGGTGGACCGACGAACAGAAACGCCTGGTTTGGGACTACCACCAAAACTTTGTAAAGAGGGGAGCCGCACTGACGGAAGTTCAGAAAAAACGAGTGGCCGCAATCAACAAACGTCATGCCGAATTGACAACCCAGTTCAGCCAAAATCTTTTGGCCGACGAAAACGAAGACCACTTGCTGATCACCGACGAGAAAGATCTGAAGGGTCTTCCTGATTGGTTGGTGAAAAGTGCAAAAGAAGAAGCCGAGAAAAGAAAAATGAAAGGTTGGGTGATTTCTAACACGCGTTCTTCGATGCAGCCGTTTGTTACCTATTGCCCCAATCGTCAATTGCGTGAAAAAGCCTTTAAAATTTGGACCTCTCGCGGAGACAACGCTGATAAGAACGACAATAATAAAATTATCAACGAAGTTTTAAAGTTGCGAGCCGAACGTTCTAGAATAATGGGCTACGACAGTTACGCCCATTGGCAGTTGTCCGACAAGATGGCGAAGAACCCGAAACGGGCTATGGATCTGATGATGAAGGTCTGGAAGCCGGCCATCAAACAAGTGGCTCGCGATGTGAAAGCCATGCAAAAGATTGTCGACAAAGAAAAGGGTGGTTTCAAGATCGAACCTTGGGACTATCGTTACTACGCTGAGAAGCTGCGCAAAGATCGTTACGATTTTGATATGGACTCAGTGAAGCCTTACTTGCAACTTCCGAACATTCAGAAAGCCATGTTTTGGATGGCAAAAGAACTTTACGGTTTTGAGTTCAACAAAATTGAAGGCGTCCCAGTATATCATCCCGATGTGACCGTTTATAAAGTGACAAAAAAAGGCAAGACCGTTGGGCTTTGGTACTTCGATCCATACGCTCGCAAAGGCAAGCGATCAGGGGCTTGGATGAATGCTTACCGCATTCAAAACCGCATGTTTGGCACCGACATTCTGCCGATCGTGTCCAATAACTCCAACTTTGTAAAAGCTGGCGAAGGGCAGACCACCAAGATTTCTTGGGATGACGCCGAGACCATGTTCCATGAATTTGGCCACGCTTTACACGGTTTGAGCTCCAATGTGACCTATCCTTCGTTGGCCGGAACCAATACCGCTCGCGACTTTGTGGAGTTTCCTTCGCAAATTCACGAAGACTGGTTGTCGACTCCTGAGGTTTTAAAATTTCTGACCAATGATAAAGGTGAGGCGCTTCCCAAAAAGTTGATCAAAAAACTAAAACGTGCCGCCACTTTCAACGAAGGCTTTGCAACCACCGAATACTTGGCCTCGGCCTTGGTGGACATGAAGTTGCACTTGTTAGCAGACCCTGATGTGGACCCCAAAAAGTTTGAAAAAGAGACTTTAAAGAAGCTAAAAATGCCAAAAGAAATCGTTATGCGCCATCGCATGCCACAATTCGCACATATCTTTTCAGGCGAAGGGTATTCTGCGGGTTATTACAGTTATCTTTGGTCGGATGTGCTTCGCCAAGATGCTTTTAAAGCGTTTCTTGAAGCCAAAGGCCCTTATGACAAGAAGGTCGCGGAAAGTTTTCAGAAGAACATTCTTTCTATTGGCAACACTATTGACCCCAGTGAAGCTTTCAAGAACTTTCGTGGTCGCGATCCGAAGGTCAAAGCTTTGTTAGAGGCGAAGGGCTTTAAAACCCGCTAATTTCCAATTGGGTTGTCGTTTTTGACCCATAATTATGTTTCAGTAAGGTCGGTGGATATGTGGATTCCGCCGATCTTCCTTAATTCGGTTGAACTTTGTAGCGTCAAGAATTCAGTCACCTGAGTGACAACGGACGGATATCGACATCTACAGCCCTGATATTAAACCTGATCACGAACCTAAAGCACTTACAATGGTCTATTTCTTGATTATTCAATCCTTATAAATACTTTCCCATCTGCAAAGGAGTTGAAGAAATGAGAGGCCTTGTCTTTATAATTACAATCGTATGTGGACTTCAAATGGCTTGGGCCGGTGGTCGACACGGAAGCTCGGTACTCACAGATACGGCATTGATGGTCGACCTACAATCGCTCGCTGATGAAATTAATACCCATTCGCACGACCAAAAAACCTTAAACAGAGTTTACACGCGACTTCTTATCGTCAGAAAAATTTCAAACCCATCTATAAACCATCTGCCACGTTTGAATGACGCTGAGGACGAAGATATTTTAATGATATTGGATGATATCGCCGACCAACTAGAAAATCGTAACCACAGAAGGTTCATTCGATTTCTAATTAAAAAGTTTTTGAAAAGAAGTTTTTTGCTGCTTGAGAATAATCGTGAGCAGTCAATAAATAAAGCTTTCTTAACAGCAAATGTAACCTCATTTGATTTTGGAGCGGTTGGGGTTGGTGCGACAAGAAACGTCAATATCATCATTACTAATGATGGCGTTGGAACAGCCACAGTTACGGGTGAATCGGGGCTTGCCGCTCCCTTTTTCTTCGGTGGGAAGGCAACTTACCCCGGTTTGGGAGGCTCCTGTGGAACAACAATTGAACCCGAAGAGAATTGTGTCATTTCCCTTGAATTCAATCCGACTGTTCCGAGTACCACTTTTTCTGGCAGCATACAGTTAGACTATAATGATGGATCAGAAGTGCAGTCTGTCTCTACAACCCTACAAGGATCCACTTTTTAATCAAGTGTAGAGATCAGAGAAATAAAAAAGCCCTTCCATTCAAAGGGCCTTTTTCGTCAGATAAGAAAGTGATGCTACTGCATATCTTTCCATGTCACTAGTACACTGTTCCCAATGACTTTGAAATTGAATAGTCGAGACTGTCCTGCGTTGGTGGAAGTTGCTCCGCCCGCTTCATAGATGACAGTCATAGGCGTACCTGTTGTCTCATCAGGGTAAGCGGAAAAAGTACAGGTGCTGGCAACGGTTCCTTGAACCCACAAACTGTACTCTCCTCCATCAATCATCCAGTGTAGGTTCATCGCGGCACAGTTGCTGCTCGTTGTGATTAGCTTTGTAGAGTCGAAGAAAAATGTCGTTTGAGCCCCAACATTCTCAGCCGGTGAGTGCTCGTATTCGAAACGCTCTGTAGTCATGATGGCATTAGAACCTTCTCGCCGAATTCGGTAGTTAATTCGTTCACCAGAATGGTGAATAGGGTAGTGTCCAGCGAGCGCTAACGGAGTAGATCCGCTGTCCAGATAAGGAGCAAAGTTACATCTTCCCCCAAAACCATTGTCGGCTTTAACACTGATCTCAATTTCTTCACCATCATTCATATTGTAAATGTTATGGGTGTAGGCATCACAAAATTGTGATGAACTTGTATAGTCAAGATCTAAAGAGTGCGGATCGATATCAGCGTAAATGGTTGTACCGAGGGTCCATGGTGTGGGTGATTTCATGTGGTCGTCGTTGCTGGTAGACATGAAAACATGGTTTCCAATTCTTCTGAAAGTAAGAAGACTCAATTCACCGGCGCCGTGTTGAAAAGGCATTGAGCCGCCTTCCAAGGTCAGTAGGGATGATCCGTTGTCTGAATAAAACTGAAAGTCACAAGGGCCTTGAGAACCTGTGGCCAATTTTATCTTTATTTCCTGTCCGTCTGGGACATACCAAAAATTGTAAACTGAGTGATTGTAGTCACAAGAGTTGCCTCCAAAATCGAATTCTAAAAAATTATAAGAGTCAGCATTGACCGTTTGATTTGTTAGAACATGTGGGTAGGGTGTACCCTTACTACGATCAAGGACTTTCCAGCTAATCCCATCACATTGCATCAGGGGTTTCCCAGGTGCATTGGAATTGGTAAGCAAGCCAGATACGGCACAACTGTCTCCATCTACAACTGGTGCGCCACCATCTATCAAAGCATTTCCATAAACCTGGAAATCGGCGTTTGGAGCCGATGTTCCAACTCCAACAGACCCTGCAGAATCAACAACCAATTTCGGGTTGTCGCTCACGTCATGGACTGCAAATATATCTTCTGAGGCTATCTGGCGCACATCGAGAGTTGCGCCAGGAACAGGACGGTTGATCCCAATTCGCCCTGAGGAACCAATACGCATAACTTCTGTCCCTGCCGTTGAGAAAGCAATTTCATCCGCTGCCGGTTGAAAGAGTCCTGTGTTACTGTCGCCATTAAATGTGAGGTCCGGGTCTGTTGCACTATTTTGGCTCATAAGTTGCAATTCACCCGTCATCGGCATTGAACCATTCGACCAAAAGTCGCCAACTGCACTAGACTGAGCTAGTACTTCCCAGCCACTGCCATTACAATACTCGATCTGACCCAAATTGTAACGAAGGGCCCCTGCGGTGCCTGCGGAACAACCTCCGCCACTGTTTCCAATCTGAATGTTGCCGTTAACATGAAACAAAGATTGAGGATTATTTGTGCCAACACCAACCCCTATATTAGTGATTCGCATTTGTTCTGTAGCGCCAGTCACAAAACCAATTTCATCGGCTATTGGTCTATAGATTCCTGTGTCAGCGTCACCATTAAAACTCAAAGCAGGAGAACCAGGGCTACCTCCACTACTGATTCCTAAAAGACGGTAGTTGTTTAAGGAAATATCTTGAGAGGCCATGTGGGTTCCTAAATCATCCCCAGGGGCCCCAGCCGATAGATCGATACAGTTAGCGTTGTTTTCATCACAAATCTCAGCCGCATTGATTGAGCCTGTGTCGACATCAAGCTCAACAGTGGGAGTGGGTGTTCCCACTCCAAGATTTCCGAGGACGCCTACATTTCCTGTAGGATCGATTATCATTCTCTCGAAGCCAGCGGTATCAAATCGAATGACATCATCATTCGCGCTTTCTTCGACTTGAATCTTTGTGTTGTTGTCGGCGTCAGCAATGGAATCAATACTGACTCCGCTAAAGGTTGAATCGACATAGCCCTTAGTAGCTGCTTCAGAGGCTGCCGTTGGGGTGGGAAGATTTGTAATTGTGTTTGTACCACCCACATTCCAGTCGGCGCTTAAGCCGACTGTTCCGTCATGCAACAAGACGTTGCCACTGTCCGCTTTTTCGGTATCCAATTCATTGATGGCAGCTTGTATATTAGTAGCAGCAATGTTGCCGGCCGCTGTGTTTGGAATCACTGATGAGTCAAAATTGCTCTCGTTTACGTCAATGTCTATTTCGTTGTTGGCCGCATCATCAAATATGGTTACTTTACTTGAGTAAGCATTGATATTTTTGAACTCTAAATCAGAGCCATTTTTGATATCAAAAACTCCGACTCCGGCGACCCCTTGGTTGCTCGCGGTATTGGATTCACCGGTACCGGCGGCGGTCCAGTAGAGAACTCCAGCTCCATCTGTCGCTAATATATTGGAGCTACCACCATCAGTGGCGGGCAAGGTCCAAGTCATGTCAGAACCGACCACAGCAGGAGCGGCAAAACCAACAAAATTGGATGAATCAGCATCAGCAAATCGCACTTCGTTTTGAGCGCTCATGGTCAATGCACCAGTCATTGCATCACCGGCTTTGGCTACTTTTTCAAGGTCCAATTCATTGATGGCACCTTGCACATCAGTGGCAGCAATATTGCCAGCGGCAGTGTTTGGAATCGCTGCGGGGTCCAAGTTGGCCTCGTTCACAGTCAAATCCACTTCATCGTTTACCGCATCTTGAGTTACGGTGATCTTACCGCTTCCATCATCATTGATTGAGTTAAACTCTAAGTCGCCAGCGTTTAATTGTTTAAAAACGTCAGCACCACCAGCGCCTTGATTTGAAG
>CBDUOS010000033.1:0-26541 GCA_965368905.1 uncultured Bdellovibrionales bacterium
TTTTGATTGTCTGATGAACTCATTCTGCCGGTCTATATACCCTCGGTACTTTACCCGAATCTCTACAGGCTCCAAAATAAATTCGTCTTTGCCAATCGATTCATCAAAAGATTTTAGATCAAGAATGCTGACTTCCGAGCGCCTTAAAAGGTCGGATAGACTAATTTGTTTGGTGATCGGTTTAGTGCCTAAATTTTCTAATTGATTCAAACACTTTTGGGTCGGACTAATTTTCCAGCGATCTAACCGTTCCAATAGATCCGTTCTAGCATCTAAAATCTTTTCTGCCTTCGCTATATGGTCTTCAGAAAGTAAACTATAGTTTTTGGCTTTTTGGTGTAACCTTTCTAAATTATTATCTTCTCTTAAAACTAAGCGGTGCTCAGCTCTAGAAGTAAACATACGATAAGGTTCTTTTGTTCCTTTTGTAACAAGATCATCAACCAACACGCCTATATAAGCTTCGTCTCTACCTAAAATAAACTCTTCAGCCTCTTTTACTTTAGCAGAGGCATTTACTCCGGCAACTAAACCTTGCCCGGCAGCTTCTTCATAACCACTGGTTCCATTGATCTGTCCGGCAAGAAAAAGGTTTTTAAGTTTTTTTGTTTCAAGGGTCGAATGAAGTTCAGTTGGAACTATAAAATCATACTCTACAGCATAACCTGGCCGAATCATTTGAACATTTTCTAAACCAGGAATGGTTTTTAAAAACTCCAGCTGTACTTCTTCAGGGAGGCTCGTGGAAATACCTTGTAAGTATATAGAGTCATCATATAACCCCTCTTGCTCAAGGAAGGTTTGGTGTGAGCCTTTTTCAGAAAATCGCGTAATTTTATCCTCGATACTCGGACAGTACCTTGGTCCAAGCCCTTGAATCTTCCCTGAGAACATGGGTGACCTGTGGATGTTCTTGTATATAACCTCGTGGGTCTTTTCATTGGTATATGTTAGAAAACATGCAATCTGTGGCAGCTTTAACTTTTTATCGCTTTTAAAACTGAATGGCTGGTATTTTGTGTCTCCATACTGGGCTAAAGTCTTACTCCAATCAATAGAGCTTTTAAGTAGTCTTGGGGGCGTCCCAGTCTTTAGTCTAAGAACTTCAAAACCACGCTCTAAAAGCTGATCAGACAAGCCAACGGTGGCTTTTTCACCAACTCTTCCCCCTTGAATCGATTTTTCTCCAATATGGAGAACCCCATTCATAAAGGTTCCAGTTGTAATGACCACTGTTGCACTCAAAATTTTAGAGCCATCTTTTAAAACGACACCATGAACTTGGTCTCCAGAGATCATTAAAGATTGAACATCTTGCTCAAGCAACTCAAGCCCTGGCAATTTTTGTAAAAACTGAACCATTTCTTCGCTGTAGAGATTTTTATCACATTGAACTCGAGTTCCTCGGACAGCGGGACCTTTTTTGGTGTTTAGTTTTTTAAACTGAATTGTTACTCGATCAGCGACCATTCCCATGGCGCCCCCCAGAGCATCGATCTCTTTAACTATGTGGCCTTTTCCAAGTCCACCAATCGAGGGGTTACAACTCATGAATCCTGATTTTGAAATATCAGAAGTCACCATAAGGGTTTTAAGTCCACGACGAACACAGGCGTAGGCTGCCTCGATTCCTGCATGTCCAGCCCCTACAATGATGGCATCAAAACTCGTGTCCATTACTTCCCTATACAAAATTGGCTAAATATTTTGTCCAAAACTTCGTCTGTATATTCTTTCCCCAATAGTTGGTGTAACTCAGAAAGTCCTAAGGCCAATTCTTGAGATATTAAGTCTGGGCTATCTCCACATTGAGTCAGCAGTATTCCTTGGTCCAAATAGGTTTTTAATGCCTTAAGGTGGTTGAAGTGCCTCGCTTGGGTTACAACAGCCTCCCCATCTGCAACCTGGCTATCACTAATTAATAGGTCTTCTGCCATTTTTAACAAGCGGTCTCCCCCTTGTTTTTCTTTTGAAGACACAAAACAAACTTGTTTTTCTGAAAGATCTATCCCACTGTTTTTGATTATATTATTCAAAACTCCTATAGCTTCATCTTCCGATTCAATCAAATCTCTTTTGTTTAAAACTAGGATCAATTTTTCAGTCTGCAATGAAGATAAAAGGCTATAATTTCCTGGATTTTTAAGATCGATAACATAAAAAATAAGGTCTGAAGATTGGACCTCATCCAAGCTTTTTTGAATACCTAATGATTCAACAACATCAGAGGTTTCTCTCAGACCAGCGCTATCCACAAATTCAATCGAACTTGAGCCTAAAAACTTTTGAGCCGTTACAAGATCACGTGTAGTTCCAGCAATTTCTGTGACAATAGCTCTATCTCTTCCGAGGCAATAATTAAAGAGGCTGCTTTTGCCTGCATTGGTATTTCCAAGAATAAGTATTTTTAGATCTTTTTGTAGAGACTTTCCAACATCATAGGTTGCCAATAGCTTTTTTGTTTTTTCATTGGCTTTTGTAATAAGATTTTCTACAGCTTTCAACTCAGCTGTTTCAATATCTTGTTCCACAAAATCAATTGACGCTTCTAAGTGAGCCATCGCGGTTACAAGTTCATCTTGCAAGTTTTCGAACTCTTTAGAGAGCTGACCCTTGAGCTGTTCTACAAAGGCTCGTGAACCCTTTCGCATTTTAGTGGAAACCAGACTTTGTATGGATTCAGCCTGAACCAAATCTATTTTTCCATTGTAGTAGGCGCGAAAAGAAAACTCTCCTCTTTCTGCGCTACGGCTTCCGGACTCCAGGTATCGACCAACAATCGCATTCACTAGTAAAGGATTACCGTGACAAGAAATCTCTACGGTCTCATCACCAGTAAAAGACTTACCCTTTGCGAAAAAAGTAAGTAAGACTTGATCAATTTTTTGCCCTTGGTCATCCAAAATCGATGTTAAAAAACTTCGATGAGACTCGGGCTTTAAGTTTTTGCTATCAATGATGTCGAGAGTTTGTGAAAAAGCTTTATCGCCCGAGACCCGAATGACTGCAACTCCCGAATGCCCTGGCGGGGTTACGGGAGAACAAATGGTATCTCCTAAGAGGTCTCGGTATTGAATCATGACTATTGCGCAGAGGGGCGATCTCCATCTTTCTTTGCAGGATATATTTTAATTTTTTTGTACAGACCGTCGCCCACGGACCGACTTTTAATCCTCTCATCTTCAGCCAAGAACTGGTGAACAATTTTTCTGTCTTTAGGAGGCAATGCACGAACATAAACAGACTTTCCTTGATCAAGCGCTCTCTTTTTTAGCTTCTCAGCTAGTTCCACGAGATTCTGATTTGCTTTCTCACGATAATCATTACAGTCGCAAAGAAGATTTGTGCTGTCTTCTGGTTGATCATGTTGCAAGGCTCTCTTAAGAAACAATTGAAACGCATCCAACAAAGAACCATCCTTGTTTGTAAATAACTTTTCGTCTTCTCCATAAAATTCGACTTTTAAGGTGTCGCGACCGTTATCTGTAATCGATTTAATATCGTAAGAAATATCAAGTCCCGCTTTCTCGATGGTTCCATCAAGTAGCTCTGTAACTAGTTCTTTACCTTCACTATTGCTCGATTTTCCACCAAATATTTTCGTGAACAATCCCATATCTTCCTCCTTAGGCTGCAGCTTTCCTCTTCTCGCGCTGAAATATAAATGTCTGTCCAATTCCAAAAACCGTATTTACGAAAAAGTACAAGGTGAGGCCACTTGGAACGGTAATCATAAAAAAACAAAATAAAATAGGTATAAACTTCATAACCTTTGCCTGAGCCGCATCTGTAGGCTGTGGTGTTAGACTCATTTGAATAAAATAAAGTCCTCCAACGGCAATCGGTAATACAAAGAAAGGGTCCTGGTAACTCAAATCTTGAATCCAAAATATGAATGGCGATTTATAAAGTTCCACACTTTGTCCCAACACAGAGTACAGGGCCAAGAAAACAGGAAGCTGTAGAAGCATCGGCAAACAACCACCCAATGGATTCGCCTTTTCCTTCTTCATTAAGGCCATCGTTTCTTGGTTTACTCGTTGTGGGTCTTCTTTGTACTTCTCTTTGATCGCTTTCAGTTGTGGTTGTAACTTCTGCATTTTTTTCATCGAACGTAAAGATGAAACATTAATGGGTAGAAGAAGTAGCCGTATGAAAATTGTTAAGAAAATAATGGCTAGTCCCCAATTTGAGAACAGTCCGTGTAACCACTTGAGCATTGTCAGCATCGGTTGGCTCAAAATACTGAACATTCCATAATCAATCATTTTTACAAAATTGGGATCAAGCTCTTTTAGAACATCATATTTTTTGGGGCCCACAAAACCAGTCATCGTGATTTCCGTCTTATTTCCCTTAGTCGCAGCTTGGTGGGTTATTGTCGTATAGGCCACTTGATTGTCTGGAGAAAACTGAACAATGGTTTTAGGAATAATCTCTGATCTGTCTTGAACAGCAATCGCAAAATAATGAGTTCCGATGGCCGTCAAAGTACTTTTATCAAAGTTTTCTTTGTAAGCCTCTTCAATATTAACTCGTTCTCGCTCTTCGCCACCGTCATTAATAGTAAAGAATTCTGTGCCTTCATACGCCGGTCGAAACATCGAAGACTGAACTTTTAAAACCTGGTTTGCCAACCGTGTTTGAATTAAATCATTGGGGCCTGCTGATCCGCTAAGTGTTTTGATTTTCATCTCGACAGTAAAATTGTCTGGATTAAAAATCATTTCTTTTATTAGGGTATTCCCGTCCGTACTAGCAGTTCCAACGAAATGATTTTCCCCCTTTTGCTCAACAGAAAAGTCCAAAACTTTATAGTTGTAATATGTCGCAAAGCTCTTTACCTGAGCTGTTGGATCAAAAAACTTAATTAGTTTTTCATCACGGTCCGTAAAGTTATTTAGTTCGGCAAATGTAATTCCCATGCCGCGACTACTGAGCTCCATTGTCCAAACATCGGATTGAACGGAAAAGGTTTTGGACGGGGCGACTTGTTTTTCTTTAAACGGATCTGCTCCGTCTTCCTTTTGTGTTTTTTCTGGAGCCATATTTTCGACAACTTGTTCTTCTTGTAAAGAATCGTCGAGTGCTGCGGATGCCGTTTTTTCGCCGTCTTGTTTTAAAGTCTTTTCGTCTTTTGCTTTATAAGACTCAGGATATTTGTTTTGGAGATAGGCTTGCCATCCAACAAAAAAGAGAATGGAAAGTGCAATTGCCATCAAAGTGTTCTTATCTAAGAAGTTGCTATTATTATCTTCCATTATTGGCCTCTAGTTTCTGCGGCACGGGATCAAACCCCCCATCACCAAAAGGGTGGCAGCGCAGTAGTCTCCATGTAGTTAATGTGAACCCTTTGACAATTCCATGGTTAGAAAATGCTTCTTGTGAATAGCAGGAACAGGTTGGTTGGAATTTACAGGCATTCCCAAAAAATGGACGTAGGGCCATCTTATAAAAAGCAAAAAAATACGTAATTAAAATTTCAGCTGATTTTTTTAAAGGCTTTTTTAAGGGCTTCATCAAATTCTTGGTGCGAGAGTTTTTTATAGAACTCTTTCCCTTTATTTTTAAGTATGAAATTAATGTCCATTCCATTTTCGTTAAACTCACGTACAAACTCTCTACCCCACCTTTTCAGGCGGTTTCTAGTGACAGCATTACCGACTTTCTTTGAGATCGACCATCCCCATCGCAAAGAATCTTCTTTGTTTTTATTAAAGCTAACAGCGAGCCAGTGTGTGATGTGAAGAAAACTTCCTTCTTCTTTCAGTTGCTGAAAGTCTGACTGACGCTTTAAGGACGGCAAATTACTTACCGCTTATTGCAACTGCCAGTCTTTTACGCCCTTTTGCTCTTCTTCTAGAGATCACTTCTTGACCACTTTTAGTCGACATACGGGCACGAAAACCGTGAGTAGTTTTTCTGCGTTTTCTTTTTGGCTGATACGTTCGTTTCATTTTATACCTCTTTACGACCTAAATGTACGTCTCTCTTGAAGTTTCTGGAGACGCCGTTTAAACCATAAAGCGTTAAATACGTCAAGCTGTTGAATGTGTACGCATCACTTGCTATGAACTGTGGAAATCTGAATTTATTTCAGTGTTTTGGGGACTCATCGTGCAAGAAAATAAAGAACAATTTTGGGGACTTGTGAAGAATAACCTGACTTCCAAGAACTCCGGCAACAAACTCTTACAAACATGGTTTGAGCCAACTGATTTATTGGAAATTGAAAATCTTACGGGAAACTCTCAAAGGTTTAAATTGGGGGTTCCGACCGAACTACATAAGTATTGGATTTCAGAGAACTTATTCGATCGAATCTGCTCCGAGATTTCCTGCTTAATCCAAAACCCATTTGAGGTGGAATTGGTTGTCACAGGCAAATCTTTGCCGCTGGACCCTGAAAGCCCAACAGCCCTGCACGAAGCTATGAACAGCAACGAGTCTATGGTGCAACAGCCTCAGTACAGTGCTCCAAGCCAATCTTTTCAAATGAATAGAAAATCCCCGCAAAAAAACATGGATTTCCTTAATTCAGAGTACTCTTTTTCAACCTTTGTGGTCGGTCGAAACAACGAATTTGCCCATGCCACATCCTATAGAATTGCGCAGAGACCAGGCTCAGAGGGGTATAACCCCTTGTTTATCTGTGGACCCACGGGAATGGGTAAAACCCACTTATTACATGCTGTTGGAAACCATATTCGGGAAAACCTGCCTCATTTAAAAATATCGTATATTTCAGCTGAACGTTTCTTAAACGAGTGTATTTCCAGCATCCGACGGGGTGAAATGGACAAGTTTCGCCATCGATACAGAGAAAAATGTGATCTTCTATTAATGGACGATATTCAAGTGCTTGGAAAAGGTGAGGCTGTCCAAGAGGAGTTTTTTCATACATTGAACGATTTTTTCGAGAAAGGTCGCCAAGTTGTCGTGGCTTCAGATAGAATGCCAAAAGATATCAAGGGTTTAGAGGATAGAATCCGAACTCGTCTGGAATGGGGTTTGATAGCTGACATCCAAATGCCTGAGTTTGAAACCCGATTGGCAATCCTTCGTTACAAAGCTGAAAAGAAAATGATGTCTATTTCCAATGAAGTAGCGACGTATATAGCTAAAATTTCCAAACGATCCATCCGTGAACTAGAGGGGAACTTAAACAAGGTAAAAATGTTCTCTGACTTACAGGGGCTGCAAATCAACCTAGAACTGACGAAGAAAGTTCTCGCCGTTCACGATGAAACCACTACGATGACTATTGAGGACATTCAAAAGCTGGCTGCAGAGCACTTCAAAGTTCGTGTCGTTGATTTGAAGTCTAAAAATAGGAGTAAGCCTTTGCTCTTGGCTCGCCAACTCTGCATGTATTTAATAAAAAATCATTTAAACAAATCGTTAGTTGAGACCGGCAGAGCCTTTGGTGGGCGTGATCATACCACCGTGTTAAACGCATTGCGGAAAATCGAAAAGGAACTGACTGTAAATTCCGATTTGAAGAAGGATTTCGAGGACTTACAGAGCAGAATCCACAATATCACAGGGGTGTGAATAGCGCTTGTGGAAAAGCCTGTGCCTATTAGGTTGAATGAAATATGGAAAATTCTTATCCACATTTTGACCGATTTTTCACAAGGCTTTTTAGGATAATAAATCCACAACGATTGGTTTGAAATTTTAGTAACTTAGGTAGTTAACCCAGTTTTTAACAGGGCCTACTACTACTACTAGTTTATAATTTAATAGAAGTAGTTAATAAAAAGAGGCAAAAAAATAAAAAAAATTCTCAGAGACAAGGGCGAAAGGGATAGGTAGTATTTTTGAAAATTCGCTCACAGTGTTTCGAAAGGGAGCAAAATGAAAATCAAAGTTGATAAAAAAGATCTTGTGGCTTTGTTGAGTAAAACACAAAACATCGTGGAGAAACGAAACACGATGCCGATTTTGATTAATATTCTTTTGCAAGCAGACCAAGGAAAATTACAAGTTTTCGCCACAGACCTAGAAGTGAGTTTGACTGACCAGGTAGATGTTGAAATCGACACTGAAGGTAAAATTGCAGTCAATGCAAAGAACCTTTTCGATATCGTTCGTGAACTTGGGGAAGGACCCATTGTTCTCGAGACAAAAGCCAATAACCGCTTGCAGATCAAACAGGCCAAATCTGTGTTTAACATTGTGGGAATCTCGCCAGAGGAATACCCAGTTTTTCCCACATTTAAAACCAACGATTTTATCGAAGTTAATCCAGATGTGCTTAACGATATGATCGAAAGAACCATATACAGTGTTTCTAATGATGAAACTCGCTACCACCTGAACGGTGTTTATTTTGAAAAGAAAACCGTGGATGGAAGAACTCAGTTTCGCATGGTCGCAACCGATGGACATCGCTTAAGTTTGGTGGATCGTTTTACCACTGATGAAACTGGGAACATAATAAACACGGGTGTGATCATTCCACGTAAAGGCTTGGCTGAGGTTAAAAAAATCATCGATTTTAGTGATCAGCCAATTCAGATGGCTGTAGAAGGCTCTCAGCTAATTGTCAAAACAGGGACCACAGTTTTAATGGTTCGTTTAATTGAAGGTAAATATCCCAATTATCAACAGCTCATTCCACAAAACCTAAAGAAAACAGCGTCGATCAACCGAGAATCCTTATTGAGTTCCATCAAAAGAGTTTCTTTGTTGTCCAACCAAAAATCCAAGGGTGTTACTATTGCACTTTGTAATGGAAAAATGGAGATATCTTCCAATAACCCTGAGTTGGGAGATGCAAAAGAAGAAATTGATGTGGATTACACTGGGGAAGACTTGAAAATCGGTTTTAATGCCAAATACATTTTGGATATCCTGAATAGTTTTGATGATGACATGCTAAATCTGGAGTTGGATAGTCAGCTTTCTCCCGGTTTAATTCGACCATCCTTGGACAAGGATTACACTTGTGTTGTCATGCCGATGAGGATCTAAAGCTTGCGTTTTCAACGGTTGGTACTGCGACAGTTTAGGAATGTGGAAGACCAAACTGTCGACCTAAATCCCGGCTTGAATGTCTTTCGAGGACAAAATGGACAGGGAAAAACAAACTTTGTTGAAGCTCTTTATTTACTAACTCACGGTAAGTCTTTTCGTACCAATCGCTGGCAAGATTTTGCTAACAAAAATTGCGATGGTGGGTTCTACATCGCTTCTCTTATTGAACAGAAAGAACTGGAAAATAAGATTGAAATCAACAACTTACGTGGGCGAAGACGACTATTAGTCAATGATAAAGGCTCCACGTCTCCTCGATTGAGACAAAAATTTCCTACGCTTTTATTTTCACCAGAAAGCCTTTTAATTGTTAAAGATGCGGCTCAGAAAAGAAGAGAACTGATCGATGATCTATGTCTGTCTTTGTTTCCTTCATTTGCGCTAACATTAAGTGAATTTAGAAAAGCCCTAAAACAAAAAAATATTCTTTTGAAAAAAATGAAGGATGATCAAATTTCTAAGAAAGAGGGTTTGAGAATCAACGAAAATTTGACTGAAATTTTACTAACCAAAGGCGCCACTCTAACTCACTTACGTTTGCAAGCCATTGAAGAAATCGAACCCTTACTTTTAGATGAGTTTCTTAAAATAATGGATGAACATTATGGTAATATCTCAGTAAATTATTTTATTTCTGGCAAAGTTCAAAAGGGATGCAGCGAAGGTTATCTACGTAACGCTATGTTCAAAAGATGGGACGAACTAAAAGACCGAGAATTAGCTTCTGGATTGAGTTTGGTGGGCCCTCATAAACACGATATTCAGTTCGATTTTAACGGCCAAGAAGCCCGTTTTTTCTGTTCACAAGGTCAGCAACGAGCTATTATATTAGCTTTCAAAATGGCGCAAACTAGGCTACATTATACGGCCCACAGAGAGTTTCCCATTTTACTTCTCGATGACGTTCTATCAGAGCTGGATCGAGAAAAACAAATGAGGTTTGTAAATTATTTGCTTTCAACGGAGGCACAAATTTTTTTAACAACGACCGATGCGACATCAATACCACAGGTAGCCAGTCGCTCTGTATTTGAGGTTAGAGAAGGTGTTTTTAATGAAGGCGGCAGGTTGCTTACGGGAGGCCTGAGTGTCTGAGAGTCAGGAAGTGGTTGTGGATAAGCCTACGGAAAATAAAAAGAAATATGATGCCGATTCGATTCAGGTCCTAGAGGGCCTGGAAGCGGTCCGAAAAAGACCAGGGATGTACATTGGAGATACCGGAGTTCGCGGTTATCACCACCTTGTTTATGAAATTGTGGACAATGCAGTGGACGAGGCATTGGCGGGATATTGCTCCAACATTAAAATAAATATTCACAATGATGAGAGTATCACAATTCAAGATAACGGGCGCGGAATTCCAGTTGCCAAACACAAAAGTGGAAAATCGGCTATGGAGGTAGTTTTTACGGTTCTCCACGCGGGTGGTAAATTTGATAAAGACACTTATAAAGTTTCTGGTGGTTTACACGGGGTTGGTGCTTCAGTTGTGAATGCACTGTCTATTTATTGTAACGTTGAAGTTCATAGAGACGGCAAAATTTGGAAACAGAATTATGAAAAAGGAAAACCAATATCAGACTTGAAAGATTCTGGTGCAACTGACAGCACGGGAACAATAGTCACTTTTAAGCCAGATAAAGAAATTTTCAAAGCAGAAGATTTGGCATTCAATTTTGAAACTTTAAGTAATCGTTTTAGAGAAATGGCTTTCTTAAATGCAGGATTACATTTTGAATTAACGGATGAACGTGCAGAGTCAGAGAAAAAAGCCGACTTCCAATACTCGGAAGGAATTAAAGAGTTTATTAAACATATCAATCTCAATAAAAAACAACTTCATTCCGATGTCATTTATTTCAACGGAAATAAAGAGGGTGTTGATATTGAAATTGCCATGCAGTGGAACGACACTTATTCAGAGCAAATTTTTACTTACTGTAACAACATTAACACTCACGAAGGTGGTTCGCATTTAGTTGGATTCAGAGGTGCACTAACAAGAACGACAAATAACTACGCACAAAATAAAAATTTACTTAAGAATTTAAAAAACAACTTAGATGGTGACGATATTCGAGAAGGCTTAGCCGCTGTCGTTTCAGTTAAAGTTCCGGAACCTCAATTTGAAGGCCAAACAAAAACCAAACTTGGAAATAATGAGGTAAAAGGGATTGTTGAGTCCCTAGTAAATGAAAAGCTATCGGACTGGTTTGATCGTAATCCTGGTTCTTCAAAATCAATTGTTGGAAAATGTGTGGATTCTGCGCGAGCTCGTTTGGCCGCTCGAAAAGCGAGAGAATTGACTCGTCGAAAATCAGCACTGGATTCTCACTCTTTGCCCGGGAAAATGGCCGATTGCCAAGAGAAAGACCCTTCCCTTTGTGAGATATACCTGGTGGAGGGAGATTCTGCGGGTGGTTCGGCAAAGCAAGCACGTGATCGTCGAACCCAAGCCGTACTTCCTCTTCGAGGTAAAATTTTAAACGTGGAAAAAGCTCGTTTCGATAAGATGCTTTCAAACGAAGAGATTAAAATGATGATATCTGCATTTGGAGCAGGAATCGGCAAAAACGAAATGAACCCAGATAAAGTACGGTATCATAAGATCATCATAATGACGGATGCGGATGTCGACGGGTCACATATTCGAACATTGTTACTCACTTTCTTTTTTAGACAAATGCCAGAAATTGTAGAACGTGGATATGTCTACATTGCACAACCACCTCTTTATAGATACAAAAAGGGAAAAGAAGAAATCTATCTAAAAGATGAAAAACATCTTACAGAATTCTTGTTGGATAATACTTTAACAAATTTAAAAGTTGAAGGTTACAGCGATCCAACTGACCAAAAGTTTAGAACCTTTATAATGAATGCTTTAAAGTTTTCTAAGAATTTAAAGAATCACTCCCACACAATGGAGCCAGATTTAATTAAATATTTATTACGTGAAAACATTAAAGTTGCAGATCTTCTTTCAAGTAAAGAGAAGTGTGAAGATCTTATGAATGGACTAAAACAAAAAATTTCAGAAGAAGAACATTATCTTATCACTGATGTAGAGCTTATAAATCACACAAGTGAGGAGGTTGTTTTTCGAACAAGCCGATTTGGTCATTATCAAGACAACACATTGACTGCAAAAAAAATTGAAGCGGCTGATTGGAAAGAGGTTTGGTCTCTTTGGGATCAACTCACTGAGGTTTTAAAACTACCAATCGTTATCGATAATGATAAATCACAAGAAACTTTCTATGATTATGGAAGTTTCTACGATTTTTTTATGGAGCTTGGCCGAAAAGGGGCTTATATCCAACGGTATAAGGGTCTTGGTGAAATGAACCCAGAGCAACTTTGGGAAACAACACTCAACCCAGCCAATCGTCACCTTTTACAAGTTACAATTGATGATGCCATTGCTGCTGATGAAATATTCAGTGTGTTGATGGGTGAAAGTGTAGAACCTAGAAAGAATTTTATTTCTGACAATGCTCTAAAAGTTAAAGAGCTGGATGTTTAAGGTTGAATTATGAGTGAAGAAATAAGAGAGAATATTACACAAATCGACATTAATAAGGAAATGAAGGAGGCATACCTTCAGTACTCCATGAGTGTTATCGTGGGTCGTGCCTTACCAGATGTTCGTGACGGTCTGAAACCTGTTCACAGAAGAATCCTGTATGCCATGCACGATTTAAGGAATACGCACGATAAACCCTATAAAAAATCAGCTCGTGTTGTCGGTGATGTTATTGGTAAATATCACCCACACGGGGACACCGCCGCTTACGACACCATGGTTCGAATGGCTCAAGATTTTTCTTTGCGATATCCCTTAGTCGATGGACAAGGAAACTTTGGGTCAATCGATGGAGATAGTCCAGCAGCTCAACGTTATACAGAAGTTCGAATGACTCGATTGGCGGAAGCGTTACTTGAGGACATAGAAAAAGAGACAGTTCCTTTTCAACCGAACTATGACGATTCATTATTGATACCCTCAGTTTTGCCAGCTAAATTTCCAAACCTTTTAGTGAATGGATCTTCAGGTATTGCAGTTGGAATGGCGACAAACATCCCTCCTCATAATTTGGGTGAAGTGATCGACGGTTGTATTACGTTAATTGATAAACCAGATACGACATTAGATGAGTTGATTCAAATTATCCCTGGTCCAGATTTTCCAACCTCGGGTGTGATCTCAAATCGACAAGGTTTGATGAAGGCCTATAAGAAAGGCCACGGAATCATTCAAATCAAAGCTGTGGCTGAAATTATTCAGAAGAAAAATGATCGCGAAGAAATCCATATTAGCGAAATCCCATATCAGGTGAACAAAGCTCGCTTGATCGAGAGTATTGCCGATCTCGTTCGAGACAAACGAGTTGAAGGTATTTCTGATATTCGTGATGAGTCCAGCCGGGAGGGGATGCAAATTGTTATCGTTTTAAAGAAAAACGAGAACGCAAATGTCATTCTAAACCGTCTATATAAATACACCCAGATGCAAGTCAGTTTTGGTATTAGAATGTTGGCTTTGGATGCGCGTTTACAGCCTCGAATGTTCGATTTGAAGAGCGCCTTACAAGCCTTTATTGTTCATAGAAAA
Organism: uncultured Bdellovibrionales bacterium; assembly: GCA_965368905.1. Lineage (GTDB taxonomy): Bacteria > Bdellovibrionota > Bdellovibrionia > Bdellovibrionales > JAGQZY01 > JAGQZY01. The sequence goes on from CBDUOS010000033.1 coordinate 13,658, forward strand.
GACATTGTTACAAAGAGATGTTTATTCGAGTTAAAAAAGGCAGAAGCCCGCGCTCATATTTTAGAAGGGTTACAGAAGGCTCTTGATAATATTGATGCAATTGTTGTGACGATACGAGCTTCTAAAGAAACCTCAGAAGCTCGAGTGGCTTTGATGGACCAATTCCAATTTACTGAAAGACAGGCCCAGGCCATTTTAGATATGAAGTTGGCTCGCCTAACGGGTTTAGAAAAACAGAAAATTATTGAAGAGTTGAAAGACCTTCGAGAAAAAATTCAGTGGTTGCGAGAAGTTTTACAAGATGTAGGAAAGATTTTTGCCATTATTAAGGAAGAACTTACAGAAATTAAGGCAAAGTATGCAGACCCTCGCAGAACCCAAATTTCTGAAGAAGATGTGGAAATCGATGATGAAGATCTCATTGCACAAGAAACTATGGTTGTAACGTTAACTCAGAATGGATACATCAAACGAATACCGATTGAGCAATACAAACAACAAAAACGGGGTGGAAAAGGCGTAAAAGGTGCGGCCACACGCGAAGAAGACTATGTGACGAACATTTTTGTGGCAGATACAAAAACCACTCTTCTTGTTTTTACCGATAAAGGAAAAGTGTACTGGACCAAGGTGCATCGATTACCTCAAGGAAGTCGAACATCTAAGGGAAAAGCCATGGTTAATGTGGTTGAAATCAATAAAGAAAAGGTTCAGGCCGTATTACCGGTTGCCGAATTTCAAGACGATCGCTTTGTTGTTATGATTACTAAAAATGGAATTATTAAGAAAACACCACTAAGTGCTTTTGCGCGACCTCGCCCATCAGGAATTATTGCTTTAACTACTAATTTAGATGATGAACTTCTTCAGGTTAAAATTAGTGATGGTAAGTGCAATCTTCTTGCTGTTACCGAAAAAGGTCAGTCGATTCGATTTGACGAAGGTGATGTACGAGCAATGGGTCGCACAGCCCGTGGAGTTAAGGCAATCACCTTACAAAAAGAAGACAAAGTGGTTGGTTTAGAGGTGATTCCAAAAGATTCAAATTTGGATCTCTTAATTTGTACAGCTGGAGGTTACGGGAAGCGTGTTCCTGTTGAGGAATATCGTACCCAAGGCCGAGGTGGCTCAGGGATCATTACCCAGAAGTCTGTTGAGAAGCTGGGTGACGTGGTAACGGCCCGTGGAGTGATCGACACAGATGATATCGTGATCACAACTGACAAGGGACAAACCATTAGAATGCCTTGCAGTGGAATATCCAAAATGGGTCGAAATACTCAGGGTGTTCGCTTGATATCATTGAAAACAGATGAATTTGTGACAGGTGTTGCATTAATTCACGATGAAGACAGTGATGAGCATGGAAACCCCATTGATTCGAACTAATCTTAGGAGACTGGGTTGAATTACAAACAGGCTTTGGGGTTGGGTTTCGAGCTGTCCAGCTTCTTTCTCGCTAGCTATTTGTTCTACCCTGTGATCGCACAATATTTTCAATGGAAACCGGATTTGACTCTAGCACTACTCCTGGGGGTCTCTCTCGTGTTATGGACGGTCCATGCCTTTGTCTATTTTAATGCCCAAGGAGAGTAATTTTGGCCTTTTTCTAGCAATCCATGGTGTCGTCACTGTGGTAGCTACGTTTTTGATGCTGAGCGTCTTTGGTTTAAATTCTGCTCTGAATTTCGCTATTGGTGAGCTATTTATTTGGATGAGCATCATTTCTCTAAGCCTTTCCGCACTCTTGTTTTTTTTGAAAAAAAATATTGCTTTGATCGTTGGTGTCATTGTATTCAAGTGGCCTATTTTGATTTACGTGGTTTTTCGACTGACGGAGATGGTGAACTCAGCTCCGGTTTTCTTAGCCTTAGGGTTTGTTCCGGTAGTTTTGAGTTCCTTAATTTGGGCGTCGATGCAGAAAGAATAGGTATATAAGTTGTCAAAAGCTCATTTTAATTGGACACAAATGATCGAGGGTGTCGATCACACCAACACTCACGTTGCAACAGCTGCCGTTGTTACTGGTGGATTGATTCTTTTTTCAATCGCAGGAAGAGTCGCTTTAGGATCGGGAGAATCGGCTATTATTCCCGCCGGTAAAGTTTCTATCAAAGGAATTTTTGAAGCCCTTACAGAACTCATTGTTAATCTCACCGAGATGGTGATTGGTAAAGGCAATAAAGAGTATGTTCCTCTGTTTGCATCCATTTTTACATTTGTACTTATTAATAATTTAGTTGGTCTTCTTCCTGGCATGACCCCAGCAACAGATAATTTTAATACGACATTTGCTGTCGGTATTTTCTCCTTTCTTGTTTATAATTATGTCGGAATCCGTAAAAAAGGTTTCAAATATTATGAAGATTTCACAGGTCACCTTCCTATCAGTTTTATTTGGCTGTGGCCTCTGATGCTGGTCATCGAGTTGTTGTCACACGCATTCCGACCTCTTACTTTAGGGCTTCGTTTGGCAGGAAACATGACGGGTGACCATGCGGTTGTTGGTTTCTTTTTAGATCTTTTACCAGCGCCATTTGTTTATTTTGTACCAATTGTTTTTTACGCACTTGGATTGTTAGTCTGTTTTATTCAGGCTTTTGTATTTACATTGTTATCAATGACCTACGTCATGATGGCCCAACCTCAAGATGATCATTAATTAAAAGGAGAGACTTCGATGAAATTATTTAACAAAGTTGCCACGATGCTAGGTGTACTACTTTTTTCAACACAAGCTTTTGCAGAAGGTGGAGGTCACTTTAACCTTGATACCCTTACTGATGGAAGTTTCTTAGGTCTTATGGGGCTTGGTGCTGGACTCGGCGTTGGTCTTGCTGCTTTTGGTGCAGCCTCTGGACAAGGTAAAGCGGCAGCAGCAGCATTGGACGGGATTGCACGCAACCCATCAGCTGGTGGTAAAATGTTTGTTCCTTTGGTTCTTTCTTTAGCCCTCATGGAATCTCTTGTGATTCTTTCTTTCCTAGTAACAAGTGGAATCGGTGGCGCCATTACTGGAGTACTTGGACAATAATTAGAATTTTCATTCTAATAGTAAAAAGAGCATGGACTTTTGTCTGTGCTTTTTTTTTGTACTAAAATTGAGGGCCAGAAATAAAAGAGATTAAGGTAAAGGCTTTATATAACGAGCTTAATTGCCGATAAAGCTTTGTGGATCAAATAAAGTACAAAGTCATTCTACTCGCTTTTGATGGGGCTCTATTAAAAAATGTAGTTGAGCGTGTAAACAGTCAACGACCTGTTGAAGTTTACTACTATACAGAACTAAAAGATTTTTTAGATGCCTGTATTGAACAGCAACCTGACTTGGTCGGAGTTAGTGTATCTTATCCACATGCACGAGTTGCTAAATTTCCCCGAATATTTAAAATGGCATTGAATTTGCCAATATTGACCTTTGGAGAGAACCAAGAAGTTAAAACCAGAAAAGCTCTTTCAGCTTCGACAGGTGACCTAAAAATCCAAGGAGTGATAACAGCTCACAACCTTTGGATGAAAATTGTTAATTTTCAAAAAATACAGGAACAGGAAGAAGAAAAAGCTAAAAACTCTGGAGCCGATGATGATGTGAAAATAAACTCTGTTTTTTTAAAAAACAAACCTGCGATAAGTGGAGAAGATAAAGGTAGTATTTTAAACAATTTATTTTCAGCCCTAAACGAAACGAACAATCCAAAAGATGTTAAACCTACAAGTCATGTCAGTTCTGATTCATCACAGAGTGAATCTTCCACGAACACCATGAACCAAGAAGATCAATCTTCCACCACAGGCAAAGTGAGTGGTTTTTCTCATATAGCGGGCGAAAAAGAGAAAAAGAAAACACAACTTTCCAGCTCAAATGTTGATGATAATAGAAAAGTATCAGATCTAAATAGTTTATTAGAAAATGAATTTGAAGGTGAGAAATCCAGACCTTCAGATTTTCAAGGTGTTATAGCTGGAGGCAGCAATACTCCAAGTACTAAAACAACAAAAAACCAGAAATTAAACAGTATAGATTTAAATAAAGATAGCAATCAAAGAGAAGAAAAACTAGGAAACTTTGGTAAAGTTCAACTCATGGACAGTAAGAAAGTTCAGGAAGACGTTGAAAAAAAATCCAAAGAAAAAGCCCAGAGAGATCAGGCTAAACAGAAAAATGTTTTAGAAGTTGCAAGTGAAACTGCATTGGAAAAAACATTTAAAGCCCCTCGATCCCAGGAAATCCGACGTTTCTCATCTCAAAAAATCATTGTTTTTACTGTAAACATGGGCAATTTAAAGGGATACCTTCTTGTCACAAATGATTCAATAAACTCCTTTTTCGACAAGATCTCAGAGTTTAAGGCAAATGTGATTCGATCTATTAAAGACCAAGAAGCATATGGCGATTTAAGTGAACCCTATTTGGTAGATATAGAGGTTCCAAATTATATTGCATCGATTGCAGAGTTTGCGGAATTTAATATAAATCATCAAACGTCTGAAGGAGTGTGTTTCAATGCGGCCTTCGTGCAGAGAGAAGTGATGCTTCCGACACTCAATGATTCTGACAAAGAGGATATGTATTTTGTTGATATAAAAGTGATTCCACCTCAAACACCAGTTAATTTTGATGCATTTTTATATCTTCCAAGAAACAAAAGATTTGTTCGCTATCTAAAAGAGGGAAGAAGTCTAAGCTTAAAACAAGCAAAGAGACATTCAGAAGAAGAAGAAGGGCAAAACCAGCTTTATGTACCCAAAGATCAAAAACATCAGTTCGAAGCCTTCTTTATAAAAAATACTTTAAATTGGGAATTTGAACTTCATAAATCAAATGAAGTGGCTTAACTGTCAACCTGTAGCTATTAAGGCAAGAAGGTTCGGGTTAAATTTTTGGGTCCGGAAATTGTAGCGACGATATTATCCTCAATGCGAATCCCACCATAAGGAATAAGGCTATCGATAAGATCCCAATTAAAAAGTGAACCAGTTTTATTATTTTCCCGCAAAGGTTTTAGTAAAAGTGGAATAAAATAAAATCCAGGTTCTATTGTTAAAACGTCGTTCTCTTGAATTGTTCGTAAAGTTCTCAGATGTGGAAAATCTTCTGGCTGTTTCACTGTGGCGCCTTCTGGGTTGGCTTGTTTTGCGCCCACATCATGAACCTGAAGACCAAGAGGGTGCCCAATTCCATGGGGATAAAAATGGAATGGAATTCTATTTGCTATAGCTTCATCCTTAGTGCCATTGAATATATTAAAGTCTATAAGGAGATCGGCTACCATTTCGTAAGAAGTACGATGTATATCAACATATTCTACCCCTGGTTTCACCATCTCACAGAGCTTAGATTGATTGTCGTCCACTTTCTGTAAAATTTCTTTGTAGACAGAATTAACAGAGTTTTGCACATAGGTTCTGGTAATATCACTGCAATAGCCATTGTACCGAGCCCCAGCATCAATTAAAAATGTGTTTCCACTCAGTCTTTTTTTGGGAAACTGGTAATGAAGAACTGCAGAATTGTCATCGAGTGCGACAATACTGTTATAAGGTAGTTCAGTTTCTCTTTGACCAGACGCGATTAGGTATTCCATAAAGATTTGCCACTCTGAAGCTCCCTGCAGAAACAATTCTCTCGCACGATTGTGGCCCTTAGCTGCTGCCTCATTGGCAAGTCGTAGGCAATTGATTTCATAATCGGTTTTTTGGTTACGAAGCCAATGAAGTTTAGAGAGAAGAGTTGTGTCTGCAATTTTGCAACCAAATTGAACAGCTAAAGAGGGTTCGGAACTGCTAATAACGCTTGAACTATTAGGCGACGCAGCCTCTTTCCAAGCTTTTTCTACATTATTAAAGACTTTGATATCAAAACTGTCCTCCCAAAATTCACCTTTCAAAGCAGAAACCTCATGCCAAAAATCGTCGGGTATGTGAAAGTACAATTTTGGCTTTTCCTCATTCTTAGAAATTTTTAAAATGTGCCCTTGTCCTTGATCGGGGCAGTAAAATAGAAAATGTGGATTTGATTTAAAGAAGGTTGGTTGATCATCTAAGTAATAGAGGTCAGGAAATCCACTTTCAATAAAGAGGTGGTCTATGTTTTGTTCTTCTAGAATGTCTCGTGTTTGTCTTACGCGATTTTTTATATGAGCAATAAAAAGATCTTTCATAACTTCCCCTTTGACGTATCAGATATGTTTCTTCAAATATTGGCCAGTAAGACTATCCTTTTTCTTAAGTATGCCAAGTGCGGGGCCAGCGTAAACAAGATAGCCTCCAGCCTCACCACCCTCTGGACCTAAATCAATAAGGTAATCACAGGATTTAATCACATCTAAGTTGTGTTCAACGACCACCACGGTATTGTCACGGTCGACCAATTCACTAAGCAATTTGATCAGGTTTGCAACATCGTGAATATGGAGTCCTGTGGTGGGCTCATCCAATATATATAAAGTATGACCCTTTATTTTTTTCGAAAGTTCACGACTTAACTTCACCCTTTGTGCTTCTCCTCCGGACAACGTGGTGGAATTTTGCCCGAGCGTGATATAATCCAGTCCAACTTTCATCAGTGTTTCTAACTTTCGTCGAATAGGTTTGTGGTTTTCAAAAAAATCAAAGGCTTCTTCTACAGTCATGGAGAGGACATCGTGAATATTCTTTCCCTTATATTTAACAAGCAATGTTTCAGGGTTGTATCTTTTCCCTTGGCAAACGTCACAACGAACGTATACATCCGATAAGAACTGCATTTGAATTCTGGAGACACCGGCGCCTTGACAGTTTTCGCATCTTCCACCTTTTACATTAAAACTAAATCTTCCGGCTTCATAGCCTCGAATCTTTGATTCTGCCAATTGAGTGAATAGAGTTCGTATCAACGGGAAAATCCCAACGTAAGTGGCGGGGCAAGATCTTGGAGTACGTCCAATAGGCTTTTGGTCTATTTGAATAATGTTGTCCAAGTGATCTAGCCCTTCAATTTTCTTATGTTGGGCGGGTAAAAAAGAACGTTTTAAAAATTTGTTTGCGACACTTTTGTAAAGAGTGTCGATAATCAAAGTACTTTTACCACTTCCTGAAACCCCGGTAACGCCGATCAATTGACTAAGTGGAAGTTCGACATCCAAAGATTTAAGGTTGTTTCCTTCGGCTCCATGAATAACGATCTTTTTCCCCGATAGTTCTCTCGTCTTTTCAGGCATTGGAATTTTTTTCTTCCCAGAAAGGTAGTCGCCAGTTAATCCCGAGGATTTTTTCAAATCTTTATAATCTCCCTGAAATATCAATTGACCACCAAGTCTTCCCGCCTTCGGTCCAATATCTATGACTTGGTCTGCGGCCCGAATGGTGTCTTCATCATGTTCAACGACAATGATCGTATTTCCGCGCTCTTTAATTTCATTGAGTACAGATAAAACATTTTGGTGGTCTCTGGGGTGCAAACCAATACTTGGTTCATCTAAAACATAAAGAACCCCAACAAGGGGGGCTCCAACCTGCGAAGCAAGCCTGATTCTCTGTGCTTCGCCACCCGACAAGGTCTTTGACCGACGGGCCAGTGATAAATAACCAGCGCCTACTCTTTCAAGATATTGGAGCCTTGTTTGAATCTCAGGAATAATTTGTTCGGCAACCTCACCACGATGTTCTATTCCTTCTAAATCTTGGAAAAAAGCGAGTAAAGAAGTGATTGAGGCTTGAGCCAGATTGTAAATAGTTTTATCTTCAAAGAAAACGTTGAGGGCGGTTTCCTTAAGCCCTGAACCAAGGCAAGACGCACATTTACTGGTGTCTTTCCATTCCATATCAGGGTTGTCAGAATCAATATTGTATTCAACATGTTTTTTTTGACCAACTCCGGGTAAGTGTTCAGAGACTTCATATTCATATATATCTTGAGTCCCAAGCCCATTGCACTCTTCGCAAGCTCCCTTTGGGTTGTTAAAACTAAATAAAAGGGGATCAATATTAGAAAAAGAATAACCACATTCTGGGCAAGCAAATCGAGTTGAAAAGTTTTGCCTTGTGCCATCCTTACCTTCAACAGTTAACAGACCTTCTGTCAGCCCAACAGCACTTGCAATCGCTTGAGAAAGGCGGTGTTTAGAGTCATCTGTGTCTTTGAGGTGAATCTTATCGATAACGATATCGATATCATGGCGATTTGTTTTTTTAAGTCCTGAGATGGATTCTAAATAAACCCATTTACCATCAATCTTGGCTGATAGGTATCCAGATTTAATCCAAGAATCAATTTCTTTTTTAAACTCTCCTTTTTTACTTTTTGCCACTGGAGCCAAGAGAATAATTTTCTTGTCGATGTACCTTTCGAGGATACCTGATTGGATTTGATCTAGCGGTTGGCCTTCTACGGGAATTTTATGAGTAGGACACCTGGGTGTTCCAACTTTTGCGAAAAGAAGGCGTAAATAATCATAAATCTCGGTCACCGTACCCACAGTGGAACGAGGACTGTGCCCAATAGTCTTCTGATCAATAGCTATAGAGGGGCAGAGTCCGTGAATGGAGTCGACATCAGGTTTATTCAATTGAAGCAGAAAGTTTCTCGCATAAGTTGAAAGGCTGTCGATAAAACGTCGTTGCCCTTCGGCATATATCGTATCAAAAGCTAAACTCGACTTTCCACTACCTGACAACCCGGTGACAACTGTCATTTTGTTTTTAGCGATATCAACGCTAATATTCTTTAGGTTGTGCTCGCGAGCACCTTTGACAATAATCAGGTCATTCATAAAAGTGGTTTAACCAACTCCATTATTTCTGACTGAATTCGATCTAATCCTTGTTGGCTATGAGATTCAAAGCGCAGGGTCACAACAGGTTGAGTGTTTGAAGAGCGCACTAATGCCCAACCATCAGAATAGCTGACGCGAACCCCATCAATAGTATTAACGGAAATTTCACTGGGTGGGTTAGAGAAATGTTTCTGTAAGCTTTTTACTAGACTAACTTTCTTCTCTTCAGTTGTATCAAGTCGAATTTCAGGAGTACTAAAACTTGAAGGGACGCCCTCTAATAATTCGTCGATGGTTTTGCCTGTTTGACTGAGGATTTGGATCAATCGTAATCCGGCATAAGGTGCATCATCGTAGCCGTAATTTCGATCAGAGAAAAAGATGTGACCACTGAGCTCACCTCCAAAGGGAGAGTTCTCTTCTTTGATTTTATTTTTAATCAAACTATGGCCAGTTTTCCACATAATGGCTTCGCCACCATGTTTTTCAATGTCGTCATACAGCCGGTCGGAGCATTTCACATCGCCAATAATTTTTGCTTTTGGGGTTGTTTGTAAAATATCTCGAGAGACAATCATCATAATCTCATCTCCCAAAATAAATCGACCTTTTTCATCGACGACACCGATGCGGTCAGCGTCTCCATCAAATCCGATACCAATCTTTGCGCCTGACGAGGTCACAGCCTCTTTGAGTGCATCTAGGTTTTCTTCGACAGTTGGATCTGGGTGGTGGTTTGGAAACTTCCCATCAGGTTGTTCGAACAAAATTTCAGGAGAAAGTCCAACCCCTTCATAAAGACGTCGTACAATAGCTCCTGCAGAACCGTTCCCACAATCTAAGACTATGGGGATTGCCTTCATCTCTTTAAACTCTTCCTTATAACGATCGACGTAGTCTTGCGATAGATCGTGGTCTTCGACAGAGCCTTTTCCAGAGATGAAGTCTTCAGAGAGCATAATTTTCTTCAACTCCTGGATTTGCTCCCCGAAAATTGTAGTTTTTCCTTTGGACAATTTAAACCCGTTGTATTCAGGAGGATTGTGGGATCCTGTAACCATAATTCCCCCTGACAGGTCCATTTGAAACATAGAGAAGTAAGACATGGGCGTTGTAATTAAACCCAAGCGATAAACATGGGCGCCGGACTCAACGAACCCCTCGATAACAGCCTGAGCAATATCTGGGCTTGAAAGCCGCGCATCGTATCCGACAGAAAGCTTAAGGTCTCCACCCGTTTGTTTTTTTAAAAATGTGGCATAAGCCTTGCCGAGCTTTTTTGCAAATGGAACATCAAAGTCCGTATTGTATACACCACGGATATCGTACTCTCTAAATATATGATCACTAAACATCTCTCACCAACTTATATTTTTTTTGTTAACAAGCTTCATTGCTATTTTAATAGCAGACTCCATGGAACCACTGTCTGCTTTATTTTTACCAAAAATGTCTTTCGCTGTTCCATGGTCTACACTGGTCCGAATAAAAGGTAGACCTAGAGAAATTTGAATCCCTGTGTTTGTTCCATGAAGCATTTTGAAAGGAATCAAGCCTTGGTCATGATAACTTGCAACATAATAGGAATATTTCATTCGTTCTTGTTCTTGAAAACAAACATCTGGGACAAGAGGACCTTCGACTCGGACTTTTCTCTGGCGAGCTTTTTTCAGTGCTTTGCTGTAAACACGAATTTCTTTCCCGTCGATGACACCATCTTCACCTGCATGGGGGTTGCAACCGACTAAACCAATGGGCTTCTTTAAGAGCTTTGGCCCCAGGTTTTTCGCCATTTTTTGAGTTAAAACTAACGCTGTTTCAAGTTGCTCTTGATTTATTTGTTCATAGGCCTTTTTAATCGAAACGTGCCCAGTAAGAAGAGTAACGTTCATCTCTTTACCAAGAAAGCTCATAAAAATATCTTTCTTTTTTGTCACTCGCTTTAAGATTCCAGTATGCCCGTTGTCTTTCATTCCAGTTTGGAGAATTCCAGTTTTTGATAGAGGCGCAGTGACAAGTGCATCAATGGATTTAGCTGTTCCACATTTTGCCATATGTTCAACCCAACGCGCCGGGGGCAACAAACTTTCGATATCTATGAGAGTTTTGTATGTGACGGGCACACGCAAGGCTTCGGCCCATGAGTGAACCGTGACTCGTTTAAAGTAGCGGTCAATCCAACGCAATTCACGTTTTGCCATAGAAGGGCTACGCCACAAGAAAAATGTGGTTCTGCGCTGTGGGCGTATTCTGTATAGAGCTTTCGCGGTTACCTCTGTGCCAATTCCATCAATATCGCCAGTGGTAATCGCAATTCGTTTAAACTTCATCATGATTTATTAATTTGGATAATGGCGTCTTTACGCTTTTGTAAAAGCCAAAAATCCAACTGTTCTTTAAATTGTTGAGAAAACAGCTGCTGGTAGATCGCTTGCTTTTGCTTTTCAATAGCCGGATCTTTAACTAATTTTTTATCTAGTACTTTAAAAATGTGGAGACCCATAGGTGTTTTAACGACCTTTGATGTCTCCCCGATGTTTAGGTCTCGAATTGCTGACTCAATAGAAGCAATCATTTCGCCAGATTTAAAGGTTCCAAAAACTCCATTTTTATTTTTAGTATCGTTATCAACACTATTAGTTTTGGCTAACTTTTCAAAAGATGAACCGCTTTTCAATTGTTTAGCGAGATCACTGGCTTTTTCTTTGTTAGCAGGTTTAAGAAGGATGTGTGCTAAATTAAACTCAAACACCTGAGACTTGCTTTTTTTATTTTTAGAAAGATAATGACTAACTATATCTTGTTCTGAGATTTTGATTTTACTAGTGATTTCTTTTTCAACCAATTGACGTCGCTCGATACTCTTTTTAACAAAGTCTCGGTACTTGAGGTAGTTAACGCCTTGGTCTTTTAGTGTTTGCCTTAATTGTTTAACAGAGAGGTTTTGTCTTTCAGCGATTGTAGAAATTTCTTTTGAAACTCGCTCTTCGGTAACAAGTAGTCCGTTCTTCTTTACCTCGTAATCAATAATTTTTTCATCAACAAGAAGTTTCAGAAGATAATCTCTGTTTTTCGATGCCTTTTCACGAACTACGGGGTCAGAAAATAAAAGGTCGTTAAGGAAACCACCGTTTTTCAACTTTTGCTGATAGTCCTTAATTTCCGTTAAGGTTATAGTCTCGCCATTAACAACCCCATAAATTTTTTCAAGAACTCGAGCTAGACAAGCAGAAGAGGTTAAGAGTAGGGCTGCACACAGGCTGATGCGAGCGAAAAACTTTAAATTAATAGGACCCATGATGAGTTCTCCCTTCTTTTCTGTCTCAACCACAGAGGCGAGAGACAGGGCGCAAAACCAAAGGTCATTCCTACCATAATTTGGTAATATTTTTGATTTTTTTCGATGAAATATAGTTAGTGAGCAGCCACCGGGGCAGCTTTTTCTTTGGTTTGGTTTATTGCTGCTTCGAGCCGAAGGGCTAATTTTTCGTCCTTAGGGTCCTCCGCTTTACTAACGCTAGGAAGGGCGTTTCCCCATTGAATAACCACCTTTGCAAAGGGTAGAGGAAGACGGGATTTATTCCATGATTTATCGAAAAGATGGAAGCGGCTAGCATAAAAAGAAATGGGGACAATAGGTAGCTGGGTGAGACGCGAGATCTGAAAAACACCGGGTTTGGCTTTGTAAATAGGACCTTTGGGACCATCCACAGCCACGCTGGGGCGCCGCCCTCTCTTTTTCAAGCGAATAATTCCCTTTAGCGCCTGGGTTCCACCTCGGGTTGAGGAACCACGGACTGTTTCGGCTCCAAGCAATTGAACGGCCTTATTCATAATTTCGCCATCTTTGCTTGTCGAGATGATGCAGGATACATGGTATTTTTTTAAAAGGTGTAGAATTCCAAGTTCGTCGCCATGCCAGTGGGCAATGACAAAGCTTTCACCCTTTTCCACAAGTTTTTTAACATCTTCGGACTCGCGGAGCTCGATCCGCCAAGTCCATTGAAGTAGCTTATAAACAAAAAAGACAAGGTAAGGAATGATGTATCGATTTAACATTCATCTTACTTGATGCTTTTGATTTTTTCAGTCAAGAGAGGAACAACCTCAAAAAGATCTCCAACAATGCCG